>JBPCMC010000087.1:0-7383 GCA_051002645.1 Thermomicrobiales bacterium | reverse complement strand
GCGGCAACTGCACGGTGAGATCGCTTTAGAGGGGAAAGAGATCGTCCAAGTCCCCCGCGACCGAAATCCGTGCTGGTGCGCGCGTCTCAAAGGCGGTATCGCCGACCTGCATGCGGCCGGAAATCATCTCTTTGACGAGCAAACCGGACGACACCGAGGCGCCCGGTGTCGTGAGTTCCATCCGCCCTTTGTCGAAGTACTGCACGAGTCGCTTGCCAGCGACAACATACTGTGGGCAAGCCTTTGTGGGTTGGCAGATTGGCCCCGCCGTCCCTTCCGCGTACGCCTCAATCATGCCGTCGGTGGCAAGGCCGAGCGGTCCCCAGAAGTTCGGCACGATCTGCTCGTCCTGCCGCCAGCGTTGGTCGAAGGCGGGCGTGGCGAACGCATCCGCCGCCAGCACGTCGTTCGCCATCAGACAGACGAGCATCGCGACGATCACCAGCGGCAGCGCGGATCGTGTGGACATACTGGGCCTCCTGTGCGGTGCGGCGGATTCCGTAGCATACGAACGACGGCAATCGCCAATTGGTTCCCGGCCTTGGCGTGGTAGCCGGTGTAGAAGCGCGCGCCGATGCCCTCCTCCTGAATGCCCTGCACCATGCCGTATTCCTTGTCGTTGCCGGTGATGAAGCGGATGCGCGGGTCCAGCTCCTCCGGGATGAGGTTGCGCATCCCGTCGTGCGACTCGTTGACGATCACTTCCTCCGCCCCGGCCGCCAGCGCGCCCTGGACGGCGGCGTTCACCTCGCGCGTCAGCCGCAGCCGCGCCCGCTCATACTCGGCGGTGGAGGTCGGTTCCCCGCCGTACTCGGGCGGCGTCACCTGCACCCAACTCGTCACGCCGCACGTCCCCTCCATGTCCGCCGAAATGAGCACCTTCATCGTCGCCTCCTCTTTAGTGCCACGCATCCATTGTTCGTTCGCACACTTTATCATCATGACACGCCGTTGGTTGCTCCCTTCTCATCCCATCGCCCTTTTGTTGTATTCTTGTCACGCCTGACATGGGACGCACCAGGTCAGCCACGAAAGGTTGCACGCTACTATGCCGGAGTTGCGGAACATCCGCCCAAGACAAGCCATCGCGGCTTTCGAGCGTGCTGGAGGAATCCGCAGAAGCGGCAAGGGAGATCACGTCAATATCAAGATGCCGAATGGTCAGATCATCACCTTTTCAGGGGTTCGCGAACCAATAAAGATTGGACTCCTCAAAGCGATGCTCCGCAAGGCCGGCATCACTGAAGCCGAGTTTCTACGATTATTGGAGGGGGAGACGTGAAGGAATATTTGGTGGTCGTCCACCACGCGGAAGAGGGCGGATATTGGGCGGAAGTGCCCGCGCTGGACGGTTGTTTCGCGCAGGGAGAGACGGTTGAGGATGTACTGAGTGATGCACGCGGTGCGATTGCGTCGCATCTTGCGGCGTTGCGCGACGATGGCCAATCACTCCCCGGAGAGGGCGGCATCCTGATCGCGACCGTTACGTTGCCCGCTGCATAAAATCAGCGACAGCGAAGGACACCGATGATCCCAACCAGTTCCCTGTACGAATCTATCGGCGGCGACGCGACATTCCGCCGCCTCGTGGACGCCTTTTATCGCCACATCGAGGCGGATACCTTCTTGCGCCCGCTCTTCCCGGCGGACCTCGGGCCGGGCAAGGAGGGGCAGTTCCTCTTCCTCACGCAGTATTTCGGCGGCCCGCAGCGTTACACCGAGCAGCGTGGGCGCCCCTTCCTCCGGATGCGCCATATGCCGTTCGCCATCGGCGCGCGCGAGCGGGACGCCTGGGTCGGCCACATGCTCGCCGCCATCGACGAGGTCGGCATCCCCGAGCCGCACCGCGCCATCATGCGCGAGTATTTCGAGCGCGGCGCCACCTTCATGATGAACCAACCGGGCTGAATGCGCTGATTAACTACTCAATGTGAAGGCGTTACCTGATCCGAGATAGAAAACACCGCCCGAACGTCGGCATCGCTACAGGCCAATCAGACTTGAGGCGAAGGTTTCGGGTTGCTCGACCGCGACGATTTCCTTCACGAGGAAGGGCACGTTACCAAACTGGTAATACCCGGCGTCAACGGCTTCCATGTGTGTCGCATAGATACCAGCGACCGCACGGCCCCGAATTAAGACGAATTTCCCCTCGGCTTCCCGCAATAGTTCGTCCCGGTGTTCCGCGTAGGTGCATAACTCTGTGTCGAGCACTGTCGCCATTAATTCTCTCCTCCTCTCTCGTTACCGACTCCCAGTATACGTCATCCGTATGGCTGAGGTGTGGCGCACGCTGTCGTACTTTCTCCCTGTCAAGCGTATAAGAGGATAGGGGAATCACGACAGGGGTGTCACGACAGGGAAGGGCGGGCAGGTGCATGGCGCAAAATGAGGACGCCTCCGAGCAGGGATTCGCCCGCCTCTTCACCTCGCATTGGCATCATTTCGTGCGGAGCGCCCGCGCGCCCCTCGGTTCCGCCGATGAGGCGGAGGACGCCGTCAGTACCGCCTTTACCCGCGCGTTCGCGCGTCGCGCCTCCTTCGATGCGCGGTACGCCTCTCTGCCGACGTGGATGGCGACAATCGTCCGCAACGAGGTGATCGACCGCTTGCGCCGCCGCGCCCGCCTCCCGATGGTGGACCTCGCGGCGGCGGAGCGATTGGCGAGTGGCGAGGACGGTGCGGCAACGGTGGAGTTGCACGACGCGCTCGCGCAGGCGCTCGCCCGACTCTCCGCGCGGGATCGACAGGTGCTGGCGCTCCGCTTCGGGCAAGGATTGACGAACCGTGAGATCGCGCGATTGCTGGATGCGGATGAACGGACGGTGAGCGTATGGATCCTGCGCGCTCTCCGACGGCTGAAACCGCTGGTCAACGCTGAGGAGTGTGCGGAATGAACCGAGCAGAAGAACGCGAAGCGCGGCAACTTGCCCACGCAATCGACGCCCGCCTCGCGGGGAGCGCGGTGCCGACCGATCGCCCCGAAGACCTCGATCCGCTCATCGCCCTGCTCGCCACCCATCGCGCGACCGTGCGGGCGGCAGCCTCGACCCTGCCATTGTCGCGCCCGCGCCCCGCGCCATCTCGCGCTGTTCGCATATCCCTTGTCGGCGGCATGGTCATCGCGGCGCTGATCGTCGGTGTGATCGTCTGGAATCATGCGGCGGTCTCTTCTGACCGGACGGTGCCTCGCACCTCGCTCGTCATCCCGCCTATTGCCTCCACCGTCGCGGGGATCGAGAGCGGCCCGCTGCCGACTCCGGCGGGCGCGCCGGCCGATGCGGGGGCGCAGGGGTTTACCTCCGGTGACTGCCCCTCGGTCAGCGCGCCTGGCGTGCTCGGTCTCGACGGACGCCAGATCATCCAGTCGAGCGCGTACTTCTATTTCCATGTGCGGGAGACTGCGGCAGGCAGCATCGAGATGTGGGCGGACACCGTGCCGACGAACACGGCGCCTGTGCGGGCGGGAAACCAAATCGCCCCGCTGATTCTTGCGGTGTATGTCGATGACCTGCTCTCCGCGTGCCATCAGTCGCGGCAAGCGACCATCGCCGCGAACGTTTCCGCGAGTACCGAAGTTATTCCGATCACTACTGTCTCGCCACCGATGCGCTATCAGGTGACGAATACGAATGGCGCCGATCTCAACGTGCGGGAACAACCGACAACGGAGAGCAGGCCGCTCACGCGATTGACGGACGGCACGGAAGTGCAGGTGACGGGCGTCGGCACATCACTCGACGGCAATGTGACCTGGTATCGCGTTCAGGTGGGCGATACGACCGGATACGTCCGCAAGGAATTTCTCCAACCCGTGACACCGGCCCCGTGACACGAGCGCACCTTACGGCGTGGCTTGCCGCGTCGTGCTGTCCACGCATTGCGCCCAGTGGCCGGTAAGCAGGAACTGGATATCGCCCTCGAAGCGGGCGATCTGCGTTTCCACGGTCGGTTCGAGGGCCGGGGTGGTCGGGACGGTGACGGCGAGGATGTAGCGGAGCGTATTTCCCGGCGTCGTGACGACCAGCGCGTCGAGGCGGACGCCGGGGCGGTCAGCTGATGCCGGGTAGATGCCGCCGATCCGCTCGACCGACAGGTCACAGGCGATAGCGTCCGCCGGGTGCCAGGGGTTGTGCGTGCCGCGCTCACCGAGCAGGGCGAGGACGTCCGCCGCGCCATCGAGCGTCGCACGGTCGCGCTCGGTGATCTGGAGCAGGTGCGCGAGGGCCGCGCTCGTCGTCGTGCTCAGTGTGTTGGTCGCGAACGCCTCGGGGTCGAGCAGTCCGTGGCGGACGGTCATGCCCCGGACGCCGAGCGCATTCAGGTACTCGGTGACGACCGCCGCCCCCGCCCGCACATGCTCCCGGCTCGTGTCCTGCCCGCCGCCGAGCCGACCGAGGAGAATATTCGCCGCCACGTTGTCGCTTTCCACGATCATTAATTGGGCAATCTCGCGTACGGTATGGGTGCTGCCCGGCGCGTTCTGCAGCACGCCGGTCCCGCCGACGATGTCGCCCGGCTGCACCGTGATCAGCGTCTCCCACGTCACATTCACCGCGCCGGTCTGGATGCGGTGCGCGAGCGTCAGGTAAATCGGCAGTTTGACGGTGCTCGCCGGGTATTCCGCGCGCGCGTCGTCGAGATGCACCTCCCGTCCGTCAAGGGCGATCAATGTGACGCTATTCGTCGCGGGCAGATCGCGGGCGCGAATCGCCTGCACCTTGCCGGTCAGGGTGCCGCTCGGCGTGGCGACAGGCGCGGCAGGACTCTGTGCCGGGGGTGTCGGGCGGATGAGCGCCGCCGTCGCGGTCGGCGGCGGGGTGGTCGGGGTTACGGTGGGCGGGAGCGGCGTCGGTGTTACGGATCGGGGCGCGATGGCGGTCGCGGACGCCGGGGGCGGGATGCGCGCTGTCGCCGTGCCGGTCACCCTCCCGCGCGGCGCGGTACGAGTGATGGCGAGAACGATGACCGCCGCGACGATCAGCACAAGCGCGAGGGTGCCGGGGCGCGCCCGCCGTCGCCGCATCGGTCTCAGGCCGTCGCGACCGCGAAGACGTTCTGCGACATCTCGCCCGCCTTGACGCCGATCTCCTGGTTCGAGGCAGTTGATTGATTGAGGAAGACGAGCACGTAGGCGCCCTTCTTGTCCGGGTAGAAGATGCCGGCATCGTGCAGGACGCCCGATGCGCCGTTCGCGGGCGGGATTTGCCCCGGCAGATGGACAATCGTCGGGCGCGGATTGAGGCCGCCGCCGAGATAATCCCACTCCGGCTTATTCTGCTGCCCGATGGCGTTGACGAGCGACATCGAGATAGCGCGATTGATGACGTTCCCGCGCGCCAGTTGCGCGAAGTAGTAGGCGATATCGCCCGCGCTCGTCTCATTCTCCAGGCCCGCCTTGCGCGCCGCGTCGTCCGCGAGGTGGCGGCGCAGGGCGGTGTGCGTGAGGCCGATCGTCTTGATCGTCCCATTGATCGCGTCCATGCCGAGGCGATTGATGAGTAGGTTCGCGGCGGTGTTGTCGCTCTCGGCGGCGATCAGGTCGATGCACTCTTTGATCGTCGTCGTCCCGCCCTGGCGGTTCTGCAAGATGCCCGTGCCGCCGACAATGTCTTCCTGGCGGATGGGCAGCGTGTCGGTCAGTTTCAGTTTGCCTTGATCGACCTGATGATACGCCTCGGTGATGATGAAGAGGTCGATCAATGCGGCGGCGGGATAGACGTGGTCCGGGTCCACCGAGGCGCGGGAATCCGAGGCAACGTCGATGTAATAGGCGCTGCTGCCGGCGGGGAGGTTGGTGAGGACACGCTGCACCTGCACGCCTTTGTTCGGCCCCACCGTGGTCGGCTGCACGAGACCGGGCGCTGTCGCGGTCGGGAGCGCGATGGGCGTCGCGGTCGCCGGGATCGCCGTCGGCGCGACGGTCGGCCTCGGTGGGGTCGTCGAGGTTGCTGGAAGCGGCGTCGCAGTCGCTTGCGCGGTCGCGGTCGCCCGCGCGATGCCGCCCGTCGTCTGACCGGCCCCCGGTGCGCCCGCGCCGACGAGCAGGGGCGGTGTCGATGTGGCGATCGCGCCACTCCCGCCACTCCCCGTGCCGCGCAGGAAGAAGACCGCGCCGCCCGCCACGCCCGCCGCTGCGAGTCCGCCGAGGCCGGTCAAAAAGGCGCGGCGGCTGAATCGTTGCGAGGGTAGCGGTTGCGGCGCGGGCTGCGGATAATTGATGACCGGCGGCGACGCGGGCGGCGGGGTCGATGGGTTACCGAGCGACGCGGTCAGTACATGCGTGGTCTCCTCCGGGGCGGCGACCGGCCCTCCCGGCGGCTGGCTCGCGAAACGCAGCCGGGAGGGCGTCTCCGCCTCGGCGTCGAGCATCCGCTCGATGGCGGTGATTGCGACCCCGGCGTCGCGCATCGAAGGATAGCGGTCTTCCGGGTCGGGCGCGGTCATCCGCTCGATCAACGCGGCGACGGGCGATGGCTGCGCCGCGAGCAGGTCGGTGACCTCCGGCTTGCGCAGCCGCCGGTAGGCCCGCCCTGTGAGCATCTCGAAGAGTACAAGCCCGAGGCTGTACTGATCCGCCGCCGGGCTGAGATAGGCGGTCGTGCCTGCCTGCTCGGGGCTCATATAGATGGGAGTGCCGGGGTGCCCGATCGTTGTCAACGTGCGGCCCGAGACATCGTCGATCTGCGCGATGCCGAAGTCCCCGACCTGCGCGCGCCCGTCCCCGGCGATGAAGATATTGGCGGGCTTGATGTCGCGGTGGACGAGGCCCGCGTCGTGCGCCGCATGCAAGCCGCGCGCCGCCTCCGCCGTGATCCGCAGCGCATCATGGAGCGGGAGCGGCCCCTGCTTGATCCGCCCCGCCAGCGTGCCGCCGGAGACGTATTCGAGGATCAGATAGAGCGTTTTGTCCGCGTCGCTGACGAAATCGTGGACGGTGACGAGGTTCGGGTGCGAGCCCATCCGGGAGCCCGCCTCCGCCTCCCGCGTGAATCGCTCTTCGAGGCGGCGGAACTGATCGGGATCGGCGGTGTAGAGGGCGCGCCGCAGCGATTTGATCGCCACACGCCGCTTCAGGCGCGTGTCGAACGCCATCACGACAGTGCCGAGCCCGCCCTCGCCGAGCAAACCGTCGACGCGATAGCGGTCGAGCAGAAGGGCCGGGCTGTCCGCTCCGTCAATACCGCCGGTCATCGCTGCCACCTCATGGAATCGTGCTGTGCCGTCCGCGCGCACTATAGCGGCGCGCGCGGGGGCTGGCAAGCCAAATTGTGTCCGTATCATGCTGGTAGCGTAGGATTTTCCCCCTCCTCCCCGACCCCCAGACTAAAGCCCCCACTACCCCAAAAAAATTCCCGGCCAGCCCCCAGACTAAAAACACCC
>JBPCMC010000086.1:0-21276 GCA_051002645.1 Thermomicrobiales bacterium | reverse complement strand
TCTTTTTTTTTGGGGGGGGGGGGGGGGGGCGGCTGGGCCCCTCCCCCCCACCACCATTACCGAATCATCTAATAGAGCCGCTCCCGGTACCCCTGCTCGAACGCGGCGTCCAGCGCCTCGATGGTTGTGTCGGGCATCGGCACCTGATCGTAGATCATCTGCGCCAGCGTCGGCAGCGCGCCCCGCTCCGGCCATGTCGCCGCGTCCCACAGCCGCGACCGTTTCAGCGCCTTCGGGCACTGCAAGAATGCTTCTTCGATCTCCACGGCGATGGCGAGTTCGGGCACCTTCCCCTGCGCTTCCAACCGCGCCCGGACATCCGCATCCCGCACGATGGTCGCCTGCCCATTGATCCGTAGCGTTTCCTCGACCCCCGGCACCATGAAGAGGAGGCCAATCCCCCCATGCGTGACGATGTTCCGCAGCGAATCGATGCGGCGGTTGCCGGGGCGGTCGGGGATGACCAGCGTGCGGTCGTCGAGCGCGTGGACGAACCCCGGCGCGTCGCCGCGCGGCGAGACATCGCACTGGCCGTCCGCATTCGCCGTCCCGATCAGCACGAATGGCGAAAGCGCGATGAAGGCGCGGCAATGCCGGTCGAGTGCGGGGAGTTGCTTCTTGATGACCAGTTCGCGCGGCTCCCCGAGCAACGCGCGCAGTTCTGCCTCGGAGGTCACATAGTCACTGAACCGATGACGCGCCGGTGCCTCAATCATCTGTCACCCTCACTTGCTGCTCAATGTATCCACGATCAACGCTCGATACGCTCCATTGTAGCCGAAGGCGCACATCGTCGCGCGACGACCGCATGACGGTGACGGGAGCCGTCAGAGAAACATCGAGATCAGGCCGATACCGGCGGCGCTCTGATGAAAGATCGCCTCGGCAATCGCTTCCGGTGTCGCCCCTTCCGTGTCGATGAAGATGCCGAGTACATCGCGATTGCGGTCAATCGTTTCGTAGCACGCGACGACGCGCTCGCCGAGGCGATCACGATTCGGTCGGGTGCGCTCGCGGGCGGTCACGGTCGCAAGCGGCGCCCACAGCGTGAACAGGTGTACGGGAGCGGTCAAGGGAAATGCGCCGAGAAAACGATTGACGAATCTGCGTTCCTCGAAGACGAACTCGAAGACGACGAGATCGTAGCCCGCTTCCACGAAGTTCGCCGCGACGCTCGCGCCGTTAACGTAGGCAAGGCCGGTGGCGACCGCGCCGCCGGCCCGCGATACGATGAATTCCTTGAGTTGATCGCCGTGGATGCACGCGCCGTTCGGGGCACGGCCCGCGAGCATGCGACCGACCGTCGTCTTGCCGACGCCTGCTGGTCCACTGAGCAGAATGACGCGAGGAGCCATGATGTCAACGCGTGCCCGTGTTGTCGTTCGGGGTTTCCAATTGTTCGGGGCCGAACGAGTGGGGGAGGAGGGCGTCCAACGTCGTGCGCAGGAAGACGGCGCCCTCCGTGTTCGCGATGATGATCGCGGCATCCTTGCCGAACTCGCGAATCACCTGACGGCACGCGCCGCACGGTGTCGCAGGATCACTCCCTGCGGTGACGACGGCGACGGCGCGGATGCGGCGTGCGTCCGTGTCGGCGGATTTGCTGACGAGGCCGAAGATCGCGTTCCGCTCGGCGCACGACGTGAGACCGTACGAGGCGTTCTCGATGTTGCAACCGCCGTGTATCTGCCCGTCCGCCGTAAGGATCGCCGCGCCGACGGCGTAGCGCGAGTAGGGCACATACGCCCGCGCCCGTGCCTCCGTCGCAACGGCGATCAGTTGGCGCTCCTGCTCAGATGTGACGGTCAATGGCCCTAACCCCCGGCCCCTTCCCCACCGGGGAAGGGGAGGCGTAGGGGCGGTTGTCCCTCGGCGTGACCGCCCCCTCTGCACTCAGTCCTCAGTCCTCAGTCCTTCGTATTAGTGGGCGTGCGCGGCGGCTTCGTGCCGGGCGTGCGACGCCTTGATGATCGTCTCTTGCAGATGGGCGGGGACGGTCTCGTAGCGGTCGAAGCGCATCGAGAAGGTGCCGCGTCCCTGGGTCATCGAGCGGAGGTCGGTCGCGTAGCGCTGCACTTCGGCGAGCGGGGCATCGGCGTCGATCGTCGTGACGCCCCGCCCCGGATTCATGCCATGTACGCGACCGCGCTTGGTGTTCAGGTCGCTCATGATGTCGCCGGTGTAGGAGTCGGGCACGGTGATCTCCAGGTGATAGATCGGCTCCAGGAGCACCGGGCGCGCCTTCTGAGCGGCCTCCTTGAAGCCCTGCGACCCGGCGATCTTGAAGGCCATTTCCGAGGAATCGACCGGGTGATACTTGCCGTCGGTCAGCGTGACGCGGACATTGGTGACGGGGAAGCCGGCGAGGAAGCCCTCGTGCAGCGCCTCGCGGATGCCCTTCTCGACCGCCGGGATGAAGTTCTTCGGCACATTGCCGCCGACGACCGTGTCCTTGAACTCGAAATCGTGCTCCATGCTCTGCTCGACGATCAGCGCAACCTCCGCGAACTGGCCGTGGCCACCCGTCTGCTTCTTGTGGCGGGAGATGACCTGCGCGGTGCCCTGGACGGTCTCGCGATAGGGCACGACGGGCAGATCGAGATCGACATTGACGCCGAACTTGCGCGCCATCCGCTCCGTCGCGATCTGCACATGCGAGTCGCCCATGCCGGAGACGAGGGTGTCGCCCGTCACGGGGTCGCGGTCGATGTGCAGCGTCGGGTCCTCCTCGATCAGGCGATGCAGGCTGGTGCCCATCTTGTCGAGGTCGCCCTTGCTCTTCGGGCGGACGGCGACGGTGTACGACGGGCTCGGGAAGTGGATGCCGTCGAGCACAATCGGTCGCTCGGGGGCGCAGAGCGTGTCGCCCGTCGCCGCCTCGGCGAGTTTCGTCACCGCGCCGATGTCGCCGGGGCCGATCTCGCCGACCGCCGTCTGCTCCTTGCCGCGTATAACGTAGAGGCCGCTGATGTGCTCCGGCTTGCCGCGCGAGGCGTCGAGCAGATTCGTGTTCGCGCGCACCGTGCCGGTGTAGACGCGGAAATAGGTCAACTTGCCGACGAATGGGTCCGCCATCGTCTTGAAGACGAGCGCGACCGCCGACTCACTCGCGCCGACTTTCAAGGTCACGGCCTTACCGTCCGGCGTCTGCGCGGCGACGCTCACCGTATCCGCGCCGGGCAGCACATCGACAATCGTGTCGAGCAGGGCGCTCGTGCCCGCAGTCTTGTGGCACGCGCCGACGAGCACCGGGATAATCGCGCCCGCCGCGACCGCCGTGCGCAACGCCGCCTTCAACTCGTCTTCGCCGATCTCCTCATCGCCGAGGAAGCGCTCGATCAGGGTATCATCGTTCTCGGCGATCTTCTCAACGAGCGCCGTGCGCGCCTCCTCGACGGCGTCCGCCATCTCGGCGGGGATGCTCGTCGTCTCCATGCCGCCGTCATTCTTGCCGCTCGCCTTGTACGCGGTGCGGCTGAGGAGGTCGACATAGCCGGAGAACGCCGCCTCGCTGCCGATCGGCAGGTGGAGCGGGATGAGCGCGTGCCCCCACCCTTCCTGCGCCTGCGCGAGGGTGCGGGCGAAGTTGGCGTTCTCACGGTCGAGTTTGTTCATGAAAACGAGGCGTGGGATACGCGCCTCGTCACAGTATGCCCAGACTTGCTCGCTGCCGACCTCCACACCGGAGGCGGCGCAGAGCACAATGACCGCAGCATCCGCAGCGCGCAGGGCGGATTTGATCTCGCCGACGAAATCCGCGTAGCCGGGGGCGTCGAGCAGATTGATCTTGTGGTCGCGCCACTCCATCGGCAGCACGGCCGTGCTGACCGAGATGTGCCGCTTGACCTCGTCCGGGTCCCAGTCGGAGACGGTAGTGCCCTCCTCGACGCGACCGAGGCGCGTGGTCGCCTTCGCGGTATACAGCATTGCTTCCGCCAACGACGTCTTGCCGGCGCCACCATGCGAGAGCAGGACGACGTTGCGCAATCTTTCGGGGGGATACTGTTTCATCGCGGGTACCTCCAGGCTGTACCGGGGCGGCACATCGCCGCCATACGACTCTCTCGCACCGGCCCCACGGCCGGTGAGCAGTGCGGCCACGCGGGGGCGTGGCGGGATGCCAGCGGATCAGTGGAATGATGGCGAATAGCGGTCGCATTTGTGATACGACATCGGCGCTCGAATTGTTCGTCGGGCAATCATGGTGGCCCGGCGTCCTTGGTACGGTATCGCAGAGTATCATCCCGCATCGGCATGTTGTCAATTTGTGATCGAACGGAGAAGGGTCAATACGGTATGCTTGCGCCATTGGACGTTTCGTGACGAGGGAAGGGGAGTGATGTGGCAAAGAGCGAGTTGACGGCGATCAAGGGGCAACTGAAGGAGACACTGCGCGCATTGACCGCGCTGGACGGCGTGGCAGGGCAGGAGACGGCGGTCGTCCGCTCGCTCCGGGAGCGGTTCGCGGCGCTGGCGGATGAGGTCGTCGTGGACCGGATGGGCAACGTGCTGGCGACGAAGCGCGGCGGCGAGGGGCCGCACCTCGTCATCTCCGCCCACTCGGACGAGATCGGTGGCCTCGTCACGGCGATTGAGCCGGACGGCAAGATCCGCTTCGCCAAGAACGGCGGCGTGATCGAGACGCTGCTCGTCGCGCGCAAAGTGCGCGTCGGCACGGTGCCGGGGATCGTCGGCGTCAAAGCAGGCCATCTCCAGCGACCGGACGAGCAGCGCACCGTACCGCCGATCCGTGACCTCTATATCGATGTCGGCTACGACACGGCGGCGGAAGTGGTCGCGCTCGGTATTCGCACCGGCACGCCGATCACCTACGATGCGCCGCTCTCCGAACTGACGAATGGCGACCGTGTCTACGGCAAGGCGGTCGACAACCGCATCTCCTGCGCGATCCTTCTGCACCTGCTCGAACGCTTGCAGGGCACGACGCTGAACGGCACGCTCACCTGCGCTGTCGCGGTGCAGGAGGAAGTCGGCTTGCGGGGTGCGCAAGTTCTCGCCTACCGGCTCAACCCGGACTACATCATCGTCATCGACACGATGCCCTCCGGCGACACGCCCGAGATGCGCATGGCGCAAGATGCGAATGTCCGCATCGGCGCGGGCCCGGTCATCCGTCTGATGTCCGGCGGTGGTGGTGGCGGCGGCCATCACATGCCGCCGCAGATGGTTCGCCTGCTGCTCGATACCGCCGAGTCGGCGGGCATCCCGGTGCAGCCTGTCGTATTGGCGGGCGCAAACACGGACGCCGCGACGATGCACCTCGTCCGCGAGGGCATCCCGACCGGCGTCATCAACCTGCCTCGTCGCTACTCCCATTCCCCCGTCGAAATGCTCGACCTCAACGACGCGGCACACGCCCTGCTGCTCGCCGAAGCAATCGCCAAGGGCATCGGCACACACCGACTGGAGTTCTTGGATTGACCTAACCCCCCCGCCCCCCTTCCCGCGAGGAAGGGGGAGCCGTAGGGGCGCATTGCATGCGCCCTCTGGATTGGGCAGGGCGATTACGCAGAGGCCACGACATTCGCATTGAGTCACCCCTTCCTGTATCGGGAAGGTGCCGGGGGTTAGGATTTTGGACGACCTCACCCGCATCGAACACTCCCTCACCGACGCGCGGGACGAACTGACCGCCTACTGGGAGCAGTCGGATGGGCAGGCGTGCCTGCTCGCCCTCCGCGTGGCAACCGACGCGCTCGCGGAGTACCGGGCGGTCGATGCGGGGTCGGCACGCGAGCGTGCGCCCGGTGTCTGGCAGCGTATCGAATTGCTGGCCGATGAGGTCCGGCGGTTGCGCGCGCCGCTTGATTCCATGACCTGAGCGTTCTCTCGCAACGCGACCACCGGGTACGGCAGGACGTCAATCTACGGGCGCGGCGCGTTCAAGCGGTGCATCAGGTAAATCCCGTAGAGCGTCAGATCGTCGTCCACCGAGCCGATGGCCGAGGTGCCCGCCGCGATGATGTTGGCGAGGAAGCCGGTCGCGACGACATGCGGCGTGCCGC
Organism: Thermomicrobiales bacterium; assembly: GCA_051002645.1. GTDB lineage: Bacteria > Chloroflexota > Chloroflexia > Thermomicrobiales > JALYUS01 > JALYUS01. Next base: position 15,250 of record JBPCMC010000086.1, on the reverse strand, counting down.
CCAGTTCGGCCGCCATCCGCGCGACAAGCCCTTCCACGAGGCCGACATAGCCGAGCACGACGCCGGAACGCATCGACTCGACGGTATTCGTGCCAATCGCGCGCTCGGGCAACTGCAAATCGATGCTGTAGAGTTGCGCCGCCCGCCCCGCGAGCGCCTCGAAGGAGAGCGCGAGACCGGGCGCAATCGCCGCGCCGACCATCGCGCCGGCCGCGTTGATGCAGGTGAAGGTCGTCGCGGTGCCGAAGCCGATGATGATTGCCGGGCCGCCGTAGCGGTGGTGCGCCGCGAGGCAGTTCATGACGAGGTCCGCGCCCGTCTCGCTCGGGCGGTCGGTTTGTATCGTCGTGCCGAGATTGACGCCCGGCCCCGCGACGAGGGGTGTCAAATGCAGATACCGCTCGCACAGATCGCGCATTTGCACGAGCACCTGCGGCACGACGGACGAAATCGCCACCGCCGAGAGATCGGATGGGCCATGCCCGGCCGCGTGCAGCAGTGTCGAGATTTGCACCCACCACTCATCGGCGGTGCGATCCCGATTCGTCGAGATGCGCCAGATGTGCAGCGGCCGCGCATCCTCGCCCGCGTCGTCCGCATAGAGGCCGATCTTCGTGTTCGTGTTCGAGAGGTCTACCGCGAGAAGCATACAGACCGCATCCATTCATGTTCGTCGGTACAATGGCACGCCTACATCTGAGAGTGATCTATACCACGGCTGCGTGCGGCTGGGCTTTCTGGACCATTTCGTCAAACAGCGCCCGATCTTCCTTGCTCAGCATCGTGCTGGTGAATCGTTCGATATAGTCGACGAGTTCGAAATATTTCTGGGACGATGCCTGCTCGTCTCCTGTGGCAATCTCCGCGAGTTGATAGAGGGCTTGCCCGAGATGCCCGTGCCGTAATTCGTCCAATTCGATCGTTTCGAGTGTCTTCCCGGTGAGGTTTGCGCTGAGTGACTGCATCTCACTATACACGGATGTCAGAATCGCATCGATCAATTCGTTGTATCGAGCGGTACGCGCCGTGTTTGCCGGCGCCGCTCCTGAATTCGAAGCCTCCTTTGGAGGAAGTGGATCGTGCACCGGAATACCGGCAGCATGTTTTGCTTGAACGAGTTGATATACCTCGTGTGCGAGATCGATCCCCGGCACAGCAAACATCTCAGTAGGGCTCGGTTCGCGCGTGAGGACTTCTGCGACGATTTCACTCACGCGATTGCTGATCGTTACCTGCCCCGTCTGATCGATGTCCGCAAGTACTCCCTTCACAATGAAGGGGCGACCATCGCGGCCATTTACTGCCCACAGAATCCTTTTCGCAGTCATTCTTTTCACCTGTGTGGATACATGACGGTTACAATGGTCATCATCGTCGCTTGGCTCACGTCCTCGGCGTCAAAGGCGATGACGACATGGACTACGTCGCCGTTCGCTCGCCTGCCTGCAACTTCGTAGGTGATACCCTCGGGGTGTGCTGGATTGAGGGAGACCACTTTCGCGTCCCTACCAAGGATTGCTGCTTCAGCATCCGCGACTTCGATGTCCCGCAGGTCTCTGCGCTGCTTGCTGTGTACCGATGACCGAACCCTGCCTTCCAAGACCATGAGAACTGCTTGTTCGAGGGTATGAACATACATCTCCTGTGTCTTGCGATCCAATCCGATCCTCCATGGCATCCCTCATTGCTCAGAATGATAGCACACCATTCGTTTGCGGCGGCCGGGTCGATCGGCTACACTCGCGCGGGTAAATCATGCCCCACGGTGAACGAAACGACGGGCGGGACAGGACCCCCGTAGGATGTAATAAGGGTACGACGATGCCGGTCACGGTTGTGTTGGGCGGACAATGGGGCGATGAGGGGAAGGGCCAGATCACCGACACGCTGGCGCGCGAGGCGGACATCGTCGCGCGGGCGACGGGCGGCTCCAACGCCGGGCATACGGTGATTAACGAGCAGGGCTCCTTCGCCGTCCATCTCATCCCCTCCGGCATCTTCACCCCCGGCATCACCTGCGTGCTCGGCAATGGCATGGTGATCGGGCCACAGACGCTCATTAACGAGATGGACGCCCTCGCCGCGCACGGCATCGACCTCTCGCGCCTGCATATCTCCGACAAGGCGCATCTCGTCATGCCGTACCACCCGACGCTCGATGCGTTGGAGGAGGAGCGGCGCGGCGAGGCGGCGATCGGCACGACGCGGCGCGGTATCGGCCCCGCATACATGGACAAGATGGCCCGCAGCGGCGTCCGCGTCGCCGATTTGCTCGACGAAGAGGCGCTTCGCAGTCGCCTCTCCTTCCTGCTGCCGTACCGGAACGATCAGTTCGTCAAGATTTTCAGCGCCGAGCCGGTCGCGCTGGAACCGCTCGTCACCGAGATGCTGGCGTACGGCGAGCGGCTGCGGCCCTACGTGACGCAGACCGAAATGCTCATCCAGGACGCACTCGACGCCGGGAAACATGTGCTCGTCGAAGGGGCGCAAGCGTCGCTGCTCGACCCCGACTTCGGTACCTATCCGTTCGTGACCTCTTCTTCCCCGACGGCGGCGGGCGCGTGCCTCGGCACCGGCATCGCGCCTTCACAGGTGACGACCGTGCTCGGCGTCTTCAAGGCGTACTGCTCGCGCGTCGGTGCGGGGCCGATGCCGACGGAGTTGATGAATGCCGTGGGCGACGAAATCCGCCAGCGCGGTCGCGAATACGGCACGACGACGGGCCGTCCGCGACGCACCGGCTGGTTCGACGCCGTGGCGGCACGCTACGTTATCCGTCTCAATGGCATCTCGCGGGTCGCATTGACGGGGATTGGCGTGCTCGGCGCATTCGAGACGATCAAGGTCTGCACGGCGTACCGCATCAATGGCGAAGAGGTGAAGACGATCCCGACACTCGCCGAAGCGTACGCGCGCGCCGAACCCGTCTATGAGGAATGGCCCGGCTGGCAGTCGGATACCTCCGAGGCGAGCGCGGAAGAGGATTTGCCGCCCAATGCGCGCGCATATATCGCCCGCCTGGAGGAATTGCTCGGCGCGGAGATCGTGCTCGTCGGCGTCGGGCAGCAGCGGCGGCAACTTGTCCGGCGCGGCGCCTACGCGCTGGAAGCGGCCGTCTCCTGATGCACGCGCGGCGGGCCAAGCGCCAGTGGTAAGGAAGGGCGGCGGTGTTCTCGATCTCCTACTATATTCTCGTCGTCCTACTCGTCGTCCTGATTATTTTCGTGGTGCGGCAGGTGCGGCTGCGGCGCGCAATCGCCGAGCGGCGGGCACGGCGGGCGCGTGAGTCGGCGGGTACGCCCGAGGAGTGAGGTGCGTCATGCTCGACCGGGTGGCAATCGAGGCGATCATCCCGCACCGCGCGCCCTTCCTGCTCGTGGACCGTATTCTCGCGCTGGAGGAGGGCACATCCGCCGTCGGGGAACTCGATGTGCGAGAGGATGCCTTCTGGGTGCCCGGCCACTTCCCGCAGTACGCGGTGATGCCCGGCGTACTGATCGTTGAGGCACTGGCGCAGGTGGGTGCGGTCGCGCTCCTCAGTCTCGACGATTACAAGGGCAAACTTGCCTTTTTCGCCGGTATCGACGGTGTGCGCTTCAAGCGGCAGGTGCGCCCCGGCGATACCCTGCGGCTGGAAGTGACGCTCGACGCGACGCGTCGCGGCATCGGCAAGGGACAGGCGACCGCTACCGTGGACGGCAAGATCGCTGCGCGCGGCGAGTTGATGTTCGCCGTTGGTGACGCGCCTGCCTAAGCCCCCAGCCCCCTTCCCGACTCGGGAAGGGGGAGCATATGAAACTGGAGACAAACGAACGGCTACACCACGACTTCTGGGGCGTTCCTCTTAATGCCCGCACTGCTCTTTTCCCGGTGGCGGCGGGCTTTAGCCTGCCACAGTGACGTTTGGCAGGATCAACCCCAACACGGTTCAATTCGTGCCATCAGTGGGCGAGGCGTTCGTAGGGGCGGTTCGAGAACCGCCCTCCGTTGCTGTATCGATTCGTTGACGAGATTATATGGCGCGGATATGCCGGGGAGGGCGGTTCACGAACCGCCCCCACGAATGGGTGGGAAGCCTCGACGTAAAGGCCGCCACGATCAGTATCCGCTGGATATTCCCCGGTCCGAGCGGCTGCGCGATATTGTCATTGGCGCGGTCTGCCGTATGATTGGATTCCTCTGCTGGCCGCTCGCCCGACCGCCGCGCGGGGGCTGGCCGATGCCGGGACGGATTCTCGTCTTCAAGCCGTGTTGCATGGGAGATGTGCTTTTTACGACGCCGCTTCTGGCGGTAATCAGGGCGGCATATCCAAGTAGCCACCTGACGGTCGCGACGGGCGCGTGGTCGGCGCCGGTGCTGGCGGGCAATCCGCATGTGGACGCGATATTCGATGTGCCGTCGCGTATCGGGCTCCGCGATCTGTGGCGGTGGGCGGGGCGCATCCGGGCGGAGCGGTTCGACCTCGCGCTCGTGCCGGATCGGTCGCCGGTCTATGGGATGCTCGTCGCGCTGGCGGGCATTCCGCGCCGCGCCGGGCTGGATAGCGGTGGGCGCGGCTTCCTCTATACGGACCGCATACCGATTGGGCCGGACGATCATGCGGTGCATGAGGCGGACCTCTACGGGCGCGTCGGCACGGCGATCGGCGCGCCGCCGATCGCGGGGCAGGGGACGGAATACCGCCCGCCTGCGGACGCGGTCGCACGGATCGGGTCGATGATCGCGGAACGTGGCTGGCAGTCGCCGCTCTGGGTGATCCACCCCGGCGGCGGTGTCAATCCCGGCATGGCGTTGACACCGAAACGCTGGCCGCCGGAGCGGTTCGCCGCCCTCGCGGACGAACTGGTCGGTATGCATGGGGGGACGGCGCTTCTGCTTGGCACGGAGACCGACGCGGATGCTGTGCGGGCGGTGCGCGATGCGATGCGCCATCCGTCCGTCGATCTGTCCGGCGCGCTCGATTTCGGCACGGGGCAGGCGCTGGCGCAACGGTCGGCGCTCTATATCGGCAATGACACGGCGATGACGCATTGCGCGCTGGCTGGTGGAGCGCGGACGCTGGCGATCTTCGGCCCGACCGACCCGCGACAGTACGGGCTGTACGGCGGGCGGGGCATAATAGTGGTCGGGCATATGCCGTGGTCTCCCTGCTTCCGGCGTGGCAGGCTGGCCTGCACCTGCGGTACGATACACTGTATGGACAGTGTGACCGTCGCGGCCGTCCGCGCCGCCGCCGAGCAAATCATCGGAGCGCCCGATTGAACCTCCAATACCTCGCCCGTCAGGGGATGATGCGGGCGGGCGGGCTCTTCGTGCATCTCTGGAAGCCCCCGCCACTCGAAGCGATCCGCCGCGTCGTGCTCATCCGCCCCGATCATCTCGGCGATATGCTCCTGCTTACCCCGGCGCTCGCCCGGTTGCGCGCGGCATTGCCCGACGTTGATGTCACCCTCTATGCCGATCCGGGCTCGTGCCCGGTCGCGTTCAATGGGCCGGAGGGTATCCACGTCGAGGCGCACGCCTTCCCCGGCATCACGCGCGGGCCGAAGCCGCACCCGCTGCGTCCGTACGTCGATCTCTGGTTCATGGCCCAACACCTCGGAGCGGGTCGGTACGACGCCGCACTCATCCTGCGGCCCGATCATTGGTGGGGCGGCGGGACGGCGGGCGTGGCGCGCATCCCGCTCGTCCTCGGCTTCGATCACCCGGACACGCGGCCCGCGCTCACCCAGTCGCTTCCCTACGTCCGGCGGATGCATGCCGGGCGGGCGAACCTGCTGCTCATCGAGGCACTGATCGCCCGCGCAACCGGTCAGCCGCCGCGCGCGCTCCCCGCCGATAACGTCGCATTGATGCGAGCGCACCCGCTCGTCTTCCGTGTCCCTCAGGCGGCGCGAGAGCGGGCGAACGATCTCTTGAACGGCTGGGGGCTTGATACGCCGCTGATCGCCATCAACCCCGGCGCGGGCGCGGCCGTCAAGCGCTGGTTGCCGGAGCGGTGGGCGAATGTCGCGGACGTGCTCGCCATGCGCTACGGCGCGGCGATTGCCCTGACCGGCAGCGCGAGCGAAGCCGCCCTCACAGCGCAAATCGCGGCGGCGATGACCCATCCGGCGCTCGATCTGGCTGGCAAGACGGACTTCCCGACGCTCGGCGCGGTCTACGAACGCGCCGCCCTCGTGCTCGGCCCCGACTGCGGCTCGTTGCACCTCGCCGTCGCGGTCGGGACGCCGACAATTCATCTCTACGGCCCCGCCGATGTCGCGCAATACGGGCCGTGGGGCGACCCGGTGCGGCAGGTCGCGCTGACCGCCGACCGGCGCGATATTCCCTGCCTCGGCTGCGGTGACCTCTCGCCCAGCCGCCCACCCGCGCCGCCCTGCCTGACCATCCTCGAATCTGCGGACGTCCTCGCCGTCGCCGACCGCCTGCTCGCGCTGCCACGCGCCGTGCGGCCCTGATATGCTAGCGCTCACCATCGGCATCGACGCGAGCCGGACGCTGCCCGCGCAGCGCACCGGCACGGAGCAGTACAGCGTCGCGCTGATCCGCGCGCTGATGGCGATGGAGACGCCGCATCATTGGCGGCTCTATGGGCCGGGCCCGCCACCCACTGATTTGTTGCCCTTGCCACCGCGTTGGGAGTGGCGCGCGATGCCCTTCCCGCGCCTCTGGACACACCTGCGCCTCTCGTGGGAGATGGTGCGGCGCCGGCCGGATGTGCTCTTCGTTCCCGCCCATGTCGTCCCCGCTATCCACCCGCGCGCGACAGTCGTGACCGTCCACGATCTCGGCTATCGTCATTTCCCGGACGCGCATCCGGCGCTGTCCCGCCGGTACCTCGACCTCTCGACGCGCTGGAGCGTCCGCGCGGCGCGGCGGGTGATCGCGGTGTCGGCGGCGACACGTGATGACCTCGTGGCGATGCTCGGCGCTCCTGCGACGAAGATTGCTGTCGTCCATCATGGTGTGCGCACGGTGGCATGTCTCCCCGAATCCGACAGGCGAGCAACGCTGGAACATCTCGGCATTACGCAGCCATACGTGCTCTTCGTCGGCACAGTGCAACCGCGCAAGAACCTTCAGCGCTTGATCCGGGCATTCGCGCAGATCGTAGCGGCGGGGCTGCCGCACCGGCTGGTGATCGCCGGGCGGATGGGCTGGCTCACCGAGCCGATCCGTGCCGAGGTCGCGGCGCTGAGCCTGACTGATCGCATCCACTTCGCCGGGTACGTGCCCGACGATGACCTTCCGGCACTCTATCGTGGGGCGGACGCCTTCGCCTTTCCGTCGCTCTACGAGGGGTTCGGGATGCCGGTATTGGAAGCGCTCTCCTATGGAGTGCCGGTCGTCGCGTCGAACTCGACGAGTCTGCCGGAGATCGTCGGCGACGCCGGGGTGCTGGTCGATCCGCTCGATGAGGCGGCGATTGGCGCGGCATTGGTGCGCGTGCTCACCGACGCGACGTTGCGGGCTCGCCTCGCGGTCGCGGGGCCGGAGCGGGCGGCGCACTTCACCTGGCAGCAGTGCGCGCGCGAGACGCTTGCGGTAGTGGAAGGGGCGGCGCGGTGACCGAGGCGATCCAGCGTATCCTTGTCGTCAAACTGGCGGACATCGGCGACGGCATCGGCACGCTGCCCGCCATCCGTGCCCTGCGCGCCCTCCTGCCCGATGCCCGGATTGACGCCCTCGTCACGCCCGCCGCCCGGACGGTGCTCGGCGATGAGCCGTCCCTGAACGAGGTCATCACGCTGGCGAAGTCCGCCTTCGACTCGCCCCGCGCGATGGCGGATCCGCGTGCATTCGCCGCTCTCGCACGCTTCGGTCGGTCGCTGCGCGCGCGGCGGTACGATGCGGTGATCTTTTTTCACCATCTGACGACAGCATGGGGCGCGAGGAAGTTCCGCGCGCTCGCACTCGCCACCGGCGCGCCGATCCGTGCCGGGCTGGACAATGGCCGGGGCGATTTCCTCACCCATACGGCCCGCGATCACGGCTTCGGCGCGAAACCGGAGTGGGCGTACTGGCTCGATGTCGCGGGCATGCTCGGTGCGACAACCGCCGATCCACGCCCGTCGGTCGCGGTATCGGCGGCGGCATTCGAGACGGCCCGCGCGCTCATCGGGGTGGGCGGGCCGTACATCGCGCTCCATCCTGGTGTCGGCACGTTCAGCCTCGCCCGGCAGTGGCCGGTCGAGCGACTGGCGGCGGTGGGCGCGGCCCTCGCCGCCGATGGCTACCGACTCGTCATCACGGGCGGGCATGACACCTTCGCCCGGGACGCGGCGGACGCGCTGCTGCTCCACCTCGGCGGGACCCCGCTAATCGATCTCACCGGGCGAACGGACGTGCCAACCTCGGCGGCGGTCTACGCGGGCGCGGCGCTCTTTATCGGCAGCGACAATGGCATGGCGCACCTCGCGGCGGCGGTTGGCACGCCGTCCGTCATCGTCTTCGGCCCGTCGAACCATCGCGCGTGGGCGCCATACGGCGCGGTGGAATGCAATCCCGGCGGCTCGCTCGCGCTGCCGGACGGCGCGCGCGTCGCCATAGTGCGGAGCACGATTGCCTGTTCGCCATGCTTCTATACGGGATACACCCTCGGCAGGCCCGAGGGATGCCCGTCACGAAACTGCCTTGACCACGTTCAAGCAAGTGATGTACTTGTTGTGTCAAATCAATTGTTGCACTCGACTTTCTCTTCCACAACGTAGCGGCACGGAGCACACGGTGGGCGGTGGCGAATGAGCGTACAGGCGGATGTGCGGGATGAACTGCTCGCGACGATCTTGCGGACCGCGCCGGTCGGTATCCTGGTCATCGAGCCGGGCACGTTGCGCATCCTCCTCGCCAACGAGCAGGCGCAGCGCATCCTCGACCCGGAGTGGCGGGACCGCGATCTGACGCAGTACACAATCGCCGATCTCTTCGCTGCGGCGGGAGCCGCGCAGTTCGGCCCGGTGATCGACGGCGTCGCGCGCACCGGCGTCGCGGCGCATTACCGCGACGTGCCGTACAATGGCTTCGCCTGCGGGCGCACCTACTGGGATTACGATCTCACGCCGCTCTACACGGAGACGGGAGCGTGCTACGCAGTGCTGCTCAGTTCCACCGAAACGACTGCGCATGCCCTCGCCCAGCAGCGACTGGAGGAGACCAATGCCGCGTTGATCGCCGTCAATGCCCTCGCCTTGCGCGTCAACGCGACGACGGACCTCCCGACGATCTTCCAGTACGCGCTCGATACGCTGATCGCGGTGCTGCACCTCGATCAGGGCGGCATTGGGCGCGTCGATCACGCTGCGGGAGTGATCCATCTCGTCGCGGATCACTCGCCCGGCCCGTTCCGCGACGATGTGCATATCCCGCTCGATGGGAGCGCGGCGCAGCGTTGGCTGGGAGACGAGACCACGCCGCTGGCGATCACCCATGTGGCCAGCGACACGCGCCTGTCCGAGCACCAGCGCGCCATCCTCGTCGCGAATCATGTCCGCTCCGCCCTCTTCGTGCCCATTTTGGTCGATGGTGCGCTCTACGGCACGATCGGTCTCGATGCGACGGCGGCTACCCGTGCATTTACGCCGGAGGAGATCGCGCTGGCGGAAACGGTCGGCAACCAACTCGCTGTCGCCATCGGCAATGCCGCGCTGCACGAACAGATGGAGCAGCGACTGACCGAACTCGCGACGCTCGCGGAGGTCGGGGCGACCGTCGCCACGTCGCTTGACTTCGATGAGGTCGTGGACCGCGTGCTCGCCGCCGTTGCATCGCTGATCCCGCACGACCGGGCCTTCCTGATGCTGGACGAGACGCCGGACGCGCTCCGTATTGTCGCCGCCCGCTCCGTCACCGGCGCAACGCCCGATCTCGTCGGTGCGTTGATTCCGAAGGCAACCAGCGTCAATGGTCGTGTCTTCCACAGTCGGCAGCCATTGCGCGTGGCAAATGTCCAGGACGTGCGGAGCACGATTCCGACCTATATGCCCCCTAATCAGGATAGGGAATTGCGAGCAATTCTCTGCGTCCCCCTGATCGCGCGTGAGCGGGTGATCGGGACGATCTATCTCGCGCGCGCCGTGGCCGACACCTATACGGATCAGGACCTGGAACGGCTGCGCGCTGTCGCTACGCAGGCGGCGGCGGCGATCGCCAACGCGCAACTCTACCGCGAGGTCTCCGCCCGCGCGACCGAATTGGAGACCCTCAACGACGTGACGATTGCGCTTGCGGGCTCGCTGACGCTCGCCGATGTCCTCAGCCGCATCCTCGTCGAGATCGCCCGCGTCGTCCCATACGACGCGGCCTTCGTCGCACTGCCGACGGACGATGGCGCGCGGCTGCGCGTCGTTAGCCTCAGCGGTAGCCGCAACATCCACGAACTGGGCACCGAAGTGCCCGTGGAGCGGAGCATCATCGGGCGCGTCTTCGCGGAGAATCAACCTGCCCTGCTGACCGACCTCGCCGCCGCGCAGGAGTGGCTGGCAATCGCCTACCGCCCCGACCGGCTCGGGGCGGATGAAGAGCGCTCGATCCTCGCCGTGCCGCTACAGGCGATGGAGGAGACCGTCGGCGTGCTCTATCTCGCCCAGGACCGGACGGACGGCTACGCGGCGGCGGATCAGGAGCGCCTGCTTCGCTTCACGCCGGTGATGGGCGTCGCGATCACCAATGCCCGCCTCTACACTCAGAGCGTCCAGCAAGTCGCCCAGTTGCAGCGGCTCAATGATGAACTGGAAACGCTGCGCGAAGTCGGCATCGCCACAACAGGCACGCTCGATCTGCCCGCCGTCCTCCGGCGCGTCCTCGCGGAGATTGCGCGCGTCGTGCCGTACGAGCAGGGGATGATTACGCTCGAAGTACCGGAACGGGGTATCTTGCGCGTCGAGGCGGGCTCCGGCTCGGTCATGGAGTCGCTGCTCGGTACGGAGATGCAGATCGATCAGAGCCTGAACGGTTTTGTCTTCACCGGCGGCGTGTCCGTCTGCGTCGATGACTTCTGGGCGTCAGATGAGTGGTTGGCGCGCTCGCATCGCATCGCCGTCAAACCGGACGAACTGCGCAGTATCCTCTGCACGCCGTTGCGGATCGCTGGGCGGAGTATCGGCACGATCTACCTCGCGCATGGCAAGACCTCCGTCTACCACGAGGAGGACATGCGACGGCTCGAACGGTACAGCAATCAGGTGGCGGTGGCGGTCGCCAACGCGCGGCTCTTCGATCAGGTGCGCCGCCAGGTGGACGAATTGCAGTCACTCAATGCCGAACTGGAGACGCTGCACGAGATCGGCCTGGCGGTCGGCGCGTCGCTCGATCCGGCGGTCGTTCTGCCGCGCGTCCTGTCGGAGATTCGCCAGATTATCCCCGCCGAGTCGGGCAGCGTGACGTTGCTGGATCCGGACGGCGAGACGTTGCGGGTGGTGAGCGATTTTGGCTTCGAGGAGAAGCAGGTCGGCTTCCAGATTCCGGTGGCGGGCAGCGTCAATGGCGAGATCGTCCGGTCGCGCCGCACGCTGTGGATCGGCGACATCTTCCGCGATACGGAGAAGGGGCGGTCGTACCCGGCGGCCGCGAGTGTCAGCGCGCAGATGCGCAACATCCTCGGCGCGCCGCTTGTCGTGGCGGGGAACGTGATTGGTACGCTCTATCTCACCCATAGCAAGGCGGACGTCTTCACGGCCTACCACGCGGAACGTCTCGAACGCTATGCCGCGCAAGTCGCCGTCGCAGTCGCGAACGCCCGGCTCTACGAGCAAGTGCAAAGCCAGGTGGCGGAGTTGCGCCGCCTGAATGCGGACCTCGAGACGGCGAACCAGCACAAGAGCGAGTTCCTCGCCACGATGAGCCACGAACTGCGTACGCCGCTCAATGCGATTATCGGCTTCTCGGAACTGCTCGCGGATGACATCGTCATCAAGGAGGAGGAGCGGCACGAGTGCCTCACCGACATCCATTCGAGCGCGCTGCATCTCCTCTCGCTGATCAACGATGTGCTCGATGTGGCGAAGATCGAGTCCGGCAAGATGGAGACGCGGCCCGTCGCCTTCGCGGTCGCGGATGAGTTGCACGAGACGGAGCGGGCGATGATGCCGCTCGTGCTGCACAACCGCCAATCGCTGATCGTCACCGTCGTGCCCGAGGCGCTCGCCGTCTACGCCGACCGCGCGCGCTTCCGGCAGATCGTGCTCAATGTGCTCTCGAACGCGAGCAAATTCACGCCGGAGAGCGGCAGCATCAGCGTCGCGGCGGATCGTGATGGCGATCAGGTGCGGGTGCGGATCACCGATACCGGCATCGGTATCCACCCGGACGACGCGCCCAAAGTCTTCGAAGCATTCCGCCAGATCGATGGCTCGCTCTCGCGCCGGTACAACGGCACGGGCCTTGGCCTCGCTCTCACGAAGCAGCTCGTGGAGTTGCAAAACGGCTCAATCGACTTCGAGAGCGAACCCGGTGTCGGCACGACCTTCACGATCCTCTTGCCTGCGGCAAAAGGAGGACTGAGGACTGAGGACTGAGCGGATACAAAATGCCCCACCTCAGTCCTCAGCCCTCAGTCCTTTTCCCTTCGTTGTGGAACCACGGCGCATCCCCGGTCGTATCTTCTCACGGGGCCTGTTATCATAGGAGCAGACCGGAGGAGTTTATGACTGACACGGATGCACGAATGCGTTACCCACAATCCGCTCCCGCCCGCCGACCGAGCCGGCTGGACCGGATTCCGGGCTATCGCGGCTACCATGAGAAGGAAGCGCGGCGGGACGCCGATGGCACGCTCCGCCGTGCGCTGGCGCTGGACTACGCCGCGCAACATCAGCGACTGACGCGCGTGCAGCAGACGCTGCTTGCCGCGCGCCGGTTGGATCAGCTCGCACCCGTCGATCAGGCGGCCGGGCGACTGCAGCATTTCATCGACCGCCTGCGCACCGCGACCTACGGCTATGCCGGGCTGCGGGACGCGACGCCGGTCGATGAGCGCGCGCTCGATCAGCTCTACCAGTTCGATCTCGCCCTTGCGGACGGCATCGACGAGGTGAGCGCGAAGATCGCGGCAGTCGAGCAGGCAGCGGAGAGCGGGGGCGACCTGCACCAGCCGCTCGCCGATCTCGACGCGACGGTGCGCGACGCGCAAGCGCGCTTCGACGCGCGCGCCGATGTCTTCCAGAGCGGGCAACCGACGGAGAATACCAAGCTCTTCGATGTCGTCAAGACGCCGCCGATGCTGCCGACCGGCGGCGAGGCGTTGCCGCTGCTCAATCTGAATGATGCCGTCAGCCTCGACGGTCAGGATTGGATCGTCGTCGCGCGGACTCGTGTCGATGGCGCGACGCCGTGGAATGACTACCTGCTGCGCGACGGGCAGATGGAGAAGTGGCTGATTGTGCCTACCGATCCGGCGCGACCGCTCGCGCTGGTCGAGCAGTTCGATTTCTGGACGCGCGTGCCGCCCGTCACGCCGCTCGTCTTCGGCGGTGTTTCCTACTCGATGGTCGGGGAGCAGACCGGCGCGGGCACGATTACCGGCGCGACGGGCGAGCGCACCGGCAATGTCCATGCCTACCTCTACGAGGGTGTGGACGGCGCATACCTCGTCTTGCGAGACTGGGGCAGCGATCGTCAGGCGCTCGTCGGCCATACGATTGATCGCAATGACGTGGAGTTTTATCCCCGCAGTGTCAGCGGACAATGATGTATGGGAGTAGCATGGGAGGGCGGTTCGCAAATCGCCCCACTCAGTCCTTAGTCCTCAGTCCTCAGTCCTGAAGCGACCGAAGGGAGCGTTTGATGGGTATTCTCGATCGCATGACGCGGCTGCTGCGCGCCAATGTCAACGACATGATCGACCATGCCGAAGACCCGGAGAAGATGCTGGATCAGTTGATCCGAGAGATGAACGACCAGATCCACATGGCGCGCGGCCAGGTCGCGGCGATGATCGCGCAGGAAAAAGAACTGCAGATTGCCTACGACCAGTCCGCGCGCATGGCGTCCGAGTGGGACCGCAAGGCGGAACTCGCCGTTACGCAGGGCAAGGACGACCTCGCGCGGGAGGCGTTGCGCCGCAAGCGCGACAATGACGAGCACGCGCAGGTCTATGCGTCTAACTTGCAGTCCCAGCAGGAGATGGTTACGAAGCTGAAGATGCAGTTGCAGCAGTTGGAGGCGAAATACGAATCCGCCCGCGCCAATCGAGACGTGCTGATCGCGCGGCAGCGGCGCGCCGAGGCGATCCAGAAGGTCTCCAGCACGATGTCCGGTCTGAAGTCGCTGGAGCCGGGCGAGGAATTGGATCGCATGGAGCGGCGCATCCGCTCCAACGAGGCGAAGGCGCTCGCCGAGCAGGATATGGCGTCCGATTCGATGGCCGCCCAGTTCGCCGAGCTCGGCAGCGGCCTCGAAGTCGAGGACGACTTGCAGAAGCTGAAGGCGCGCGTGCAGGGCGGTCAGCAGGCGCTCCCCGCCGGCCAGAGCACCGACGAACTCGCCGCCCTGAAAGCGCGCATGGGCGTCCGCGAGGGCGCCGCACTTGGCGCGGGGGACGCTCAATCCACCGGCATGGCGAGCGCGACGAACACGGCGGATGAGCAGCCCGCCCAGCCGCATCCGCAGACGCCGCCCCCGGGCCGACAACAGTAGTAGCACTGAGTCGCGGACATAGAGACTGAGTACGGTTGCATCCCGCTCAGTCCTTAGTCCTCAGTCCTCAGTCCTCCGCGACGAAGGAGCGTTCCATGGCGGTTTTAGATGTCATTGAATGGGTCGATCAGGGCAGCAACGAGATCGTCCACCGCGTGCCGGAGTACGGCTCCGGCGAGTTCCGGTTGGGCTCGCAGTGCATTGTGCGGGACAGTCAGGTGGCCGTATTCTTCCGGGACGGGAAGGCGCTCGACACGCTGCCGCCGGGGCGACATACGCTCTCGACGCAGAACATCCCGATCCTGGCGGGCATTCTCAGCCTGCCCTTCGGGCACAAGTCGCCCTTCCGCGCCGAGGTCGTCTACGTCTCACTCAAAGAATTCCTCGACATGAAGTACGGGACGCCGCAGCCGATCATCTATCGCGACAGCGATCTCGGCGTCGTGCGGCTGCGCTCGTTCGGCACCTACGCGATGCGCGTCGTGGATCCGCAGTTGTTCGTCAACACGGTCGTCGGCACGCAGGGCGTCTTCCGCGCCGAGGACATCGGCAACTATCTGCGCTCGATCATCGTCCAGCAACTGACGGTGATTATGGGCCAGGTGATGAAGAGCG
>JBPCMC010000085.1:0-4280 GCA_051002645.1 Thermomicrobiales bacterium | reverse complement strand
ATGCGTGGCGACGCGACGCTCTTCGCCCGCGAAGACGCCATCGAGGCGGCCTGGCGGATCGTCGATCCAATCCTCGGCGACGCCGCGCCGATCCACACCTACGACAAAAATACCTGGGGGCCGCCCGAGGCCGACAAACTGATCGCCCGCGACGGCGAATGGCACGACCCGACGACGGAGCCGACATGATGCGGGAGTACCCACCCCCAGCCCCTCCCCATCGGGGAGGGGAGAACGGGAACAGGCACAATTCCCCCTCCCCTCATGGGGAGGGGGTCAGGGGGTGGGTATGACGCATCGCGTCGTCTTTCTCTTCGATGTGGATAACACCTTGCTCGATAACGACCGCGTGACCGCCGATTTGCGGCGCCATCTCGAAGGCGAGGTCGGCGCGGAGCGGAGCGCGCGGTACTGGGCGATCTTCGAGGAGATGCGCGTCGAACTCGGCTACGCGGATTACCTCGGCGCGCTCCAACGCTATCGCGGCGAGTACCCGCGCGACCCCCACCTGCTTACCGTCTCGTCGTTTCTCATCAACTACCCCTTCGCCAACCGCCTTTTCCCGAACGCGCTCGATGTGCTGGAAATGTGCCGGGCGTGGGGGCCGACAGTGATCCTCTCGGACGGCGATGTCGTCTTCCAGCCGCGCAAGATCGAGCGCTCCGCCCTCTGGGATACGGTCGCGGGGCATGTGCTCATCTACATCCACAAGGAACATGAACTGGCGGACGTCGAGCAGCGCTACCCCGCCGATCATTACGTGCTCGTGGACGACAAAGTGCGCATCCTCGCGGCCATCAAGGAGGTCTGGGGCGACCGCCTGACGACCGTCTTCCCGCGTCAGGGCCACTACGCCCACGACGCGCAAGAGGTCGCCAAATACCCGACGCCGGACATCACCGTCGAGCGCATCGGCGACTTGCTTGAATACGACCTGCCCGCGTTTCTCAGCACGCAGTAGACAGATGTAGCAGAGCAGGCTTTCCGGCTTGCGAGCGGGACGCAGGCTGGAAAGCCTGCCCTACCAGATAGAACAAAGGAGACGACGATGACCGCGACACCGACACCGCTCACGCAGCGCCCGGAATGGCAGGCGCTCCAGTCGCATTACGACTACATGCGCGAGGTGCATCTGCGCGGACTCTTCGCTAACGATCCCGAGCGGGGCACGCGGATGGCGGTGGAGGCGGTCGGCCTCTACTATGACTACTCGAAGAACCGCATCACGGACGAGACGATCCGCCTACTCCTGGCGCTCGCGGAGAGCGCCGGTCTGCGGGAGCGGATCGACGCGATGTTCTCAGGCGAGAAGATCAACGTCACCGAGCGGCGCGCCGTGCTCCACACCGCCCTGCGCGCCCCGCGCGATGCGACGATCATGGTGGACGGCCAGAATGTCGTGCCGGAGGTTCACGCCGTGCTCGACAAGATGGCGGACTTCGCCGACCGCGTGCGCGGCGGTGTGTGGACAGGCCACACCGGTAAGCGGATGCGGAACATCATCAACATTGGCATCGGCGGCTCGGACCTCGGGCCGGTGATGGCGTACGAGGCGCTCCGGCACTATAGCGACCGCGACCTCACCTGCCGCTTCGTCTCCAATGTGGATGGCACCGATTTCGTCGAGGCGACGCGCGATCTCGACCCCGCCGAAACGCTCTTCATTGTCTCCTCCAAGACCTTCACAACGCTAGAAACGCTCACCAATGCGCGCTCGGCCCGCGACTGGTGCGTGCAGGCGCTCGGCGATGACAAGGCGGTCGCCAAGCACTTCGTCGCCGTCTCGACGAACACCGAGGAGGTGGCGAAGTTCGGCATCGACACCGCCAATATGTTCGGCTTCTGGGATTGGGTCGGCGGGCGGTACTCGATGGATTCCGCCATCGGCCTCTCGACGATGATCGCTATCGGCCCCGCGCAGTTCCGCGAGATGCTCGCCGGCTTCCGCGCGATGGACGAGCACTTCCGCACCGCGCCATTCGCGCAGAATCTCCCTGTCCTGATGGGACTCTTCACCCTCTGGTACTCGGACTTCTTCGTCTCGCAGACCGTCGCCGTGCTGCCCTACGACCAGTACCTGAAGCGCTTCCCGGCCTACTTGCAGCAGTTGACGATGGAATCGAACGGCAAATCGGTCGACCTCGAAGGGCGGCGGGTGAATTACCAGACCGGGCCGATCTTCTGGGGCGAGCCGGGCACCAACGGGCAACACTCCTTCTATCAGTTGATCCATCAGGGCACGAAACTGATCCCGTGCGACTTCATCGGCTTCTGCCAGACGCTCAACCCGCTCGGCGACCATCACGACCTGCTGATGGCGAACGTCTTCGCGCAGACCGAGGCGCTCGCCTTCGGCAAGACGAGCGAGGAAGTCGCGGCGGAGGGTGTCCCCGATTACCAGGTGCCGCACCGCACCTTCGAGGGCAATCACCCGACCAACACCCTGCTCGCGGAGCGGCTGACGCCGACCATGCTCGGCACACTCGTCGCGCTCTACGAGCACAGCGTCTTCACGCAGGGGACGATCTGGAACATCAATTCCTTCGATCAGTGGGGCGTCGAACTCGGCAAGGCGCTTGCCTCACGCATCATCCCCGAACTCGAATCGCCCCAGGAGCCTGCCCTCACGCACGACAGCTCGACCAACACCCTCATCCACCGCTACCGCGCACACCGGGAGGAGTCTTAACCACAGAGACACAGAGCACACAGAGATGAGCGAAGATAAATTATGTTCTTCTTTTCTTCCCTTTTCCCTCTCTGTGCTCTCTGTGTCTCTGTGGTTCAATCCCAGAATCAGAAGGAGTGACGCACATGACAGCATCGACGGGGAGCGTCCGCATGACGCGGGGGAAGTTCGATGGGATCAACGCGGTCGCCAACGATCAAGGCGTGATCGCGGCGGCGGCGATGGATCAGCGCGGCTCGCTGCGCAAGGCGATCGCGAAGGCGAAGGGCGCCGACGATGTCGCGGCGGCGGAGTTGAGCGAGTTCAAGGCGATCGTCAGCGAAGTGCTCACGCCGTATGCCAGCGCGATCCTGCTCGACCCGGAGTACGGATTGGAGGCGATGAAACGGCGGGCGAAGAACGCGGGCGTCCTGCTCGCCTACGAGGAGACGGGGTACGACGCGACCGTCAAGGGCCGCCTGCCCGATCTGCTGCCGGAGTGGTCGGTGCGGCGACTGGCCGAAACAGGCGCGGACGTCATCAAGATCCTCCTCTACTACGACCCCGATGACGACGCGGGGATCAACACGATCAAGCACGCCTTCATCGAGCGCGTCGGCGCGGAGTGCCGTGCCAACGACATTCCCTTCTTTCTCGAACCGCTCGCCTACAGCGACAGCGTCGGCGACGAGAAGGGATTCGCCTTCGCGAAGGTCAAGCCGGAGAAGGTGACGAAATACATGCGCGAGTTCTCGCAGCCGCGCTACGGGGTCGATGTGCTCAAGGTCGAGGTGCCAGTCAATATGCGCTACGTCGAGGGGACGGAGGCGAACACGGACGGGCAGGTCGCCTACAGCCGCGAGGAGGCGAAGGCGCTCTTTGTCTCCGCCGCAGCCGCGACGCGCATCCCGTTCATCTACCTCAGCGCGGGCGTGACGGACGAAATCTTCCGCGAGACCTTGACACTCGCCGCCGAAGCAGGGACGCCCTTCTCCGGCGTCCTCTGCGGCCGCGCGACCTGGCAGGACGGCATCCCTGTCTACGGCACGGGGGGCGCGACCGCCCTACGCGCCTGGCTGGAAGATCGGGGCGTGCGCAATATCGAGATGCTGAACGCCGTGCTCGCGCAGGGCGCGCAGCCGTGGTGGGATTTCTACGGCGGCAAGGAGCGGATCACCGTGGTCGAGATGGAGCCGCCCGTCGCGCGATAGCGGCCAGGCGGACACGCACGCTGCGGAGTGTATCGGCGCCGATCTGCCGCCAGCGCGTGACGATCATCCGGCGGTAACTCGCCGCCGGCCTCCCCTGCTCGATCATCCACCAGGCGAGATAGTCCCGGCTGGGGACGGCGAAAAAGAGCAGGACACGGCCCCGCGCGCGGGCGCTCGTCAACCGGCAGAACGCCGTGACTGCTTCCGACCACGCGCGCGGCGTCTCGACCGCCATGTCAGCGCGATCCAGCCGCGCGACGGCGCGCATGGTGATCGTCCGTTCCAGTGTACGCATAAAAGCAAGTACGCCCCCACCCCTGCCTCTCCGCCCGCCGTGCGGGGGATTGGAGCTTTATCGATAGACTGTGTCGTCCCCTAGAGCATTGCTCGAAGTATTGCAG
>JBPCMC010000084.1:0-3437 GCA_051002645.1 Thermomicrobiales bacterium | reverse complement strand
GCCCCCGCGCCGTCCGCGCCCGCCGCCCAGTGGAGGACGGCGCTGCCGGCGAAGTGCCCGCCGCAGCGGATAGCAGTAACCCCTTCGACCAGCGGCTGCGTCTCGCCCGACCAGAAGACGATGGACGAGTCTGGCCGCATCACCCACTGTTGGTCGTCCGCGTGCAGGTAGATCGGCGCGTCGAAGGCACGGCTCCATTCGACCATCGAGGAGTAGAAGTGCGGGTGCGAGATGGCGATGGCGGCGATCCCGCCGAGCGCCTTGACCGTCGCGATGGTCGGGTCATCGAGCAGGCTGATGCAGTCCCAGAGGACATTGCCCGCCGCTGTCTGAATGAGCACGGCGCGCTGCCCGATGGCGAAACTCGGCTGGGTGCCGATGCCCGTCATGCCCGGCGCGACGGGTTTGATCACGTTGTGGTACTCCCCCGCCTGCATGGCGGCGAGCGTCGTCCACTGCTGCCCGGCGTGGCCGATGTACTGCCGCTCCTCGTCGCAGATCGGGCAGCGCTCCGGCGGCTCGTCGGTGGCGGCGAACTGCGCGCCGCACGTCTTGCAGATGAAATACTCGCTCACTGTCGTCCTCCTCGGTCACTCCATCCCGCCGACAATCATGCCGTTCTGCGTCTGGCGGGGAACCTCACCCCCGTCCCCTCTCCATTGCGATGGAGAGGGGTGTCTCGCGTCGAGTGCCGTGCCTTACCAAAAAGACGCATCTTCCCCGTATTGCTCCCCCTCTCCATCGCAATGGAGGGGGGGCGGGGGGTGAGGTTCTCCTCCTGTAGCAGAACCCATACGCCCTGCGTTTCGCCTACGATACCACGCCGTCGTGCCCCGCCCGGTGGTACGATGATGGTCGCCGTATCGCAGCGAGGAGCAAAGGAGCACAGACCGATGAGCGCCACCACCGCGAAGGACCGCATCGCCTTTCTGCGCGGGCTGCGCGCCACGCGCAACTTCCGCCCGGACCCCGTGCCGGAAGAGATCGTCAATGACATCCTCCAGGTGGCGCGCTGGTCCGGTAGCGCGAGCAATGTGCAGCCGTGGGAGTTCCTCGTCATCCGCGATCGCGCGACGCTCCAGAAACTGACGGAGGTCAGCCCGAATGTGCGCCACGCGGCGACCGCGCCGCTCGCCATCGTGCTCGTCATGACGGGCAACCCGGAGAAAGTGCCGCACGAGACCTACGACGAGGGGCGGCTGAGCGAGCGCATCATGCTCGCGGCGGAGGCGCACGGCCTCGGCTCCTGCATCGGCTGGTTCCGCCCCGAGACAATGGGCGCGGCGAAGCAGCTGCTCGGCATCCCGGAGAACCGGCTCGTCCGCACGGAAATCTCCATCGGCTACCCGGACGAAGCGGCGCAGCGCGCCCGCCAGAAGCCCGCCCAGGCCCGCAAGCCGCTCGCCGAGATCGTCCACCAGGAGCGGTATCGGGGCTGAAACTCGAACCTACCTTCTACCGCGCCGCCGTTGCGCGGGAGGCACGGGCGCGCTTCGGCGGAGGCGTATGGCGTACCTGCACGATCAAGGAATACTCCTCTCCGAGCGCCTGGACGTACCGGCGGAGTGTCGTCAGTGTGTAGGCGTCATAGCCGCTCTTCTCGATGCGCGCCACTTGCGCCTGCGACACGCCCAGCCGCGCCGCCAGTTCCGCCTGCGTCAGCCCGGTCGCCTGCCGCGCCTCGACGAGTTGCAGCCAGAGTTCCTTCTTGGCCGCTTCTTCCTCGTAGACCGCGCGTGTTTCGGGGTCGGCCATCAGCGCGTCGCTCCATTTCCGATAACTCGCCTCGCCCTCCGAAATGTAATCGCGCTTTTCTTCCATCATCGCTATTCTCCTTCGCGCCGGATGAATCGCTGCATCCTTTCCAGCGCCGTATCAATCTCACGTCGTGGCGTCTTTCGCGTCTTTTTCTGAAAGCCATGGACGAAAACAATCCGTCGCCCCGTGAAGAAGAAGTACATGATGCGGTAGATATTGGTGCCGCTCTCTTCACGAATCTCCCAAAGCTTTCCTTCCAGGTGGCGGCCGAGCGGTTCGCGCGCCTGTGTATTGCGTATCCGCAACTGCTCAATAGACCAGGAGAAACGCGTCTGTGTCTTTGGGTCGAGACTTTGGAGGAACGCTCGAACAGGCTCCTGCCCGCTCTCTTCGACGTAGAATACGATTGACCAATCGCGCTGTTCCTCCATATGCAGATTTTCGTATACTCAGCGCAGGCCGTCAATGAGGGTACGTTCAGAACGTTGCAAGGAGCGGAATGTATGGAAAAGTCCCGCCGCACATCGTTTGACGCGGTGGACCGGACGACCGATCCGGCGGACTTCGTGCGCTATCTGGATGCCACCCGCGCGACGGACTTCTTTCAGGAGATCAAGCGGCGCAGCTACGACCTGCTCGCTCTCCACACGGGCGATCATGTCCTCGATCTCGGCTGCGGCACGGGCGATGATGTGGCGGCGCTCGCCGCGCGCGTCGGGCCGGGCGGGCGGGCCGTCGGCGTCGATGTCAGCGCGACGATGGTCGCCGAGGCGCAGCGGCGGACGGCGGGAATGGGGTTGCCGGTCGAATTTACCCAGGGCGACGCGCATCATCTCGACTTCCCGGATGACACGTTCGATGGCTGCCGCGCCGAACGCCTCCTCCAGCACGCGATGAAGCCGCAGGCCGTACTGGGTGAGATAGTGCGCGTCGCGAAGCCGGGCGCACGGGTTGTGATCTGGGAATCGGAATTGGAGATGCTCGTCTTCGACGCGCCGGATCGCGCTGTCAGCCGCGCGATGCAGCACTTCATCTGCGACGGCTTCCGCAATGGCGCGATTGGCCACCAACTCTATCGCCGTTTCCAGGAGGCCGGACTGGTCGAAGTCGAGGCCAGGCTACAGGGCCGCGCCATGACGGACTTTGCCCCCGTCGAGAGCGCCTTCGATCTGCGCGCCTCCGCCCGCCGCGCCGCAGCCGAGGGCGTGCTGACGGAGGGGCAAGCCGCCGACTGGATTGCCTCGCTCGAAGAAGCCGACAAGGCGGGCCGCTTCTTCTGCGCCGTCGCGGGCTTCCTCGTCAGCGGGCGCAAGCCGTGAGCACGGCGAGAGACCGTTTGCCTTCCGTCCCCGCGCGATGGTGACGATGCGGTCGAAATCCTTAATCGGTGCGATACTGGATAGTAAGGAATTCGCAATCGCGTCGCGCGATGATGGACTGGCGCACCGAGCGCGCGATGAATGGTCCATGCCGAACAAAGGAGAGATGTGTGATGGAACAGCGAGAAAAGGCAACCTTCGCGGCGGGGTGCTTCTGGGGCGTCGAGGCGATTTTCCGGGAGATGCCGGGCGTGCTTTCGACCGCCGTGGGCTATATCGGCGGCAAGATGGAGAACCCGACCTACCGGCAGGTCTGCTCGCATACGACCGGGCACGCCGAGGCGGTCGAGGTGACGTACG
>JBPCMC010000083.1:0-25566 GCA_051002645.1 Thermomicrobiales bacterium | reverse complement strand
AACGTGGTATCGTTTGGCAGGCATCGCGGCACGCTCCATCGGCTCTTCCCCGCCCCTGCGGGAACGATGGAGGAGAGCATACCGCCGCACGGTCTAGCTATCAAACGGCCCGTGACAGACCACTAGTATCAAACTCGATCCGCTCCCGCTCGCCGCCGCCCTCACCGTCTGCTTCGCGCCGACGCCACCCTCAGACACGCCTGCGCGTGGCAGTAATGGGGTAGCCTTTGATGGCAAGGCGCAGCGCGGGCGTCTTGCCTGTGCCGACCAGCCGGAATATCCGGTGCATATGCTCAGTGCGGTCTTGCATGACCTCGGCATCGTCCTCGCCCAGTTGCCGCTTGACCACACCGGGGAAAAGGCGGAAGCCGAACTGGCCGCCGCGCCCACGTTGGTCGCCCGCCTCGACTGGGCCGAGCGCGTCGTGACCGGCGATGCGCTCTATTATGGCCGCGACTTTTGCACGACGATCATCGACGCGCAGGGCGATTACCTCGGGATTGTCAAGGAGAGTCACGCGACCCTGCTGTGCGCGATCGCCGCGCTCTTCGCCTCGCGTGCCGATGCCGCCCTCGTCGCCGCCAGTTTACCCGCCTGGGACATGCGCGAAGCGACAACGGTGGACAAGGGGCACGGTCGCCTTGAAGTGCGTCCCCTCGTCGCCTCGACCGAGTTGAATGACTATCTCGACTGGCCCGGCGTGGCGCAGGTGATCATGATTGAGCGGACGTGGTGGGAACGCGGGGACAAGAAGCAGGCGGTGCGCTACGGCATCACCAGCCTGCCCCCGACCAGCGCCGATGCGCCACGCTTGCTCGCGCTGGTACGCGGCCATTGGCAAATCGAGAATGGGCTGCACTACGTCAACGGGTGCCCTTTGGGCAGGGTGACGCTGGGCGAGGATCGCAGCTTGATCCACAAAGGGCAGGGGCCGAGCATCATGGCGATCCTGCGTGATACCGTGGTCAGTGTGCTCCATCGGGCGGGATGGCGCACGATTGCCGAGCGGCTGCGCTTCTACAGTGGGAATGCACACGCCGCACTCGCTTTACTCGGTATCCCCATTATGGAGAACGCATAAGCCCTGTGGAGAGGGCGGTTGCACGCGGGCAAAGTTCTAGGTGAGGCACATGTGCGCGGGGGGTTGATCCGATCTGCGCTGCCCCGCATCAACATCTTCAGTTCCAGACATGCTCTCATAGAGCGACGAGCGGCATGCCATGGTGCCGATTCCAACCACGCAGGTACTTCGCCGACCCGACGTGATTTTTTCGCAACCCCGGATTCACCACCTAGGGGTGGCCATCGTCGCAGCCAGCACTGCTGCTCACCCTGCCATCTAGCCCGTTGTGTACTTTGATTGGCGTTTCGTCAATCCTCCCCATCTGACATCCGGACATAACTCAGCGGAGGCAGTGAGGGAAGGAAAACGCTCGGATGGCTTCATTGGCAGAATTCCCGCCCTCGCTTGCCTTCCGCGCTCGGTGCTCCCAGTTATGTCCGGATGTCAGTCCCCATTCAAGTGCTTGACAAGTCGTCATGTCGATTGTATAATCCAATTATCGGATTGATAGTTCAACATGTGAACAGCACCGACTTCCTCCGGCGGAGATTTCCATCTTCCAGCACCAAGGATGCACATCAATGATTAGGTCGATCGTCGGTTGCTAGTGTCGCGGATGCTCGACATTGAGGGCGCATGGACGTTGATATAGAGATTCCAGAAAAGACGCCGGATTCGTCCTTGGCGCAAACCGTGCTCAAGGCCCTCGATGCCTTGGAGTGTTTGGCCGGTGCGGACGAAGCACTGACCGCGCACCAGGTTGCACGGGAGATTGGCCTCTCGCGCACGACGGCGTATCGCCTCCTCTCCACACTTACGACCCGCGGCTATGTCGCGAGCGACAATAACGGGCGCTACCAACTCGGATTGAGCTTGCTACACTTAAGCCGGACACTACTCGAGCGACTGGAGTTACCGGCGCTTGCAAAACCGATCTTGCGCGAGGCCAGCTGCTTATCGAACGAAACGAT
Organism: Thermomicrobiales bacterium; assembly: GCA_051002645.1. Classification (GTDB taxonomy): domain Bacteria; phylum Chloroflexota; class Chloroflexia; order Thermomicrobiales; family JALYUS01; genus JALYUS01. Next base: position 23,532 of record JBPCMC010000083.1, on the reverse strand, counting down.
CTTCCTCGGTATCCGCGACGGAACTGAGGCACTTTACATTGACAAGGTTGAGAGTCCCCAGCCAGTCCGGTTGTGCTCCGTAGCTGGCACACGCAATCCGCTGTATTCCACCTCGCTTGGCAAGGCGATTCTCGCATTCCTCCCTGAGGAAGAACGTATTTCGCTAATTGAGCAGTTCACCCTTACAGAACGTACCAAACACACCATTACTGATAGAGCCATACTAGCCGAAGAGCTGCGCTTGGTTCGCGATCGCGGCTACGCGGTCGATGATATCGAGAACGAAGAGGGCGTACGCTGTATCGGCGCACCCATTTTCGATCATGAGGGATGTGTCGTGGCCGGGATCAGCATCGCTGGGCCAGCTTATCGCCTCTCACTCGACCAACTGCTTCAACTCATGCCCATGGTCATGAGCGCGGCCAATGCGATCTCGACAAAGCTCGGCGGTATGTGATTAAGCCTACGGAGCGCTTCGCGTCCTTTTGCTTTGATCACAGGCCACGAGCGGATGGTACCGATTCTTGATCGCGAATGAGGAGGCACGGTACGAGGGAACGATCCACTTGGGGATTTCGAGCGGTGGGAAGTGTTCAGGCGCGGACTAGCGACAGTGATGACACCGCTCTAGTCCAATGGAGGGTGGGAGTGCATGCGCACCATGGTCAACGCCTGTAAATTGATGGCGTTCCCTGGCCGATAGCGCATCAACTCCCATGTTGCTCAGTAGTATGGGGAGGTTTGGCCGATGACTCGCCACACCATGGATCGTCGCACACTTCTTCGGGGGGCGCTCGCCCTGTCCGCCCTCAGCGCCGCAGGTGCACTCCTGAACGCTTGTGGCAATGCAGGTTCGACACCACTACCGACCGCTTCCCCGAGCACGGGGACCACGGGTGTCCCAGCAGCAAGTGCCGCCTCGCCGACAGGAGGGGCGTCCGCGGCGACAGCTAGTGGCACCATCACCTACGCACAGAGCCTCCAGAATAAGAACCTCGATCCCGGTAATCCTCTTGACTATCCATGCTCTTATGATGGCCTCTATGCCATCTACAGCCGTCTCTACACGTTCGATGCAGACATGCATCTTCAGCCCGATCTAGCCACTTCCTACGAGACGTCGCAAGACGGCTTGAATTGGACGTTCAAACTGAAGCAGGGGGTGAAGTTCCACGACGGTACCCCATTCGATGCGACCGCAGTGAAAATCAACCTCGAACGCCTTGCAGATCCTCAGCCCACGACACCGCGCCCCAATGGCGGGACGTGGCGTCAGTATCTCCAAGTGGTCACAGTGGCAGACCCATACACTGTCACCATTACCACAAAGAAACCGGTTGGCGCGCTGCTCAATTACCTGGCTCACGGCTCGGGCGGCATGATTAGCCCTGCTGCGCTCAAACAGTACGGCGACAATATTGGCTTGCACCCGATCGGATCGGGGCCGTATCAGGTCAAGGAATTCGTGCCCAGCCAGAGTCTCACGCTGCAACGCTACGAGGGCTACCACGGCACGAAGCCAGGGATTCAGACGCTCATCATGAAGCCAGTTCTGGAGCCCGCCGCGCGCGTTGCCGCCCTGCAAACCGGTGAAGCCGACGTCATCTACGATGTCCCACCGGTTGATGCGCAACGCCTCGCCAGCAACGGGAATATCTCCGTCATCCAGCGGCACAGTCTGCGTGGGTACTACATCGGTTTGGACCTACTTCGGCCGCAGTTCCAAGACAAAGCGGTGCGCCAGGCACTCAACTACGCGGTCGATAAGGCCTCAATCATCAAATCGCTGTTCTTTGGCTTCGCTACGAAGATGGACTCACCCTTCGCGCCGGACCTTTTCACGTATACGAGCGTAAACGCATATGACTACAACCCGACGAAGGCGCGGGATCTCCTGACAGGCGCAGGCTGGTCGCCAGGCCCCGATGGGATCTTCCACAAGGGTGACCTGAAATTGGCCGGAAATCTCCTCATCGCGGAGGGCGAATATCCGCAGGACATCCAGGTCGGCCAAGCAATACAGTCACAACTGAAACAGTTTGGCATGGATCTGCAGCTGAAAAAGGTCGAGGCGGCCGTCCGCATCAGCAATTATCTGCAGAACCCGAACGTTACCTCCGCGAACGCACAGTATGACACGTATTTTTGGGCATACAACCCTTCCAATGGTGACCCGGGCTCAGTCATGTCATTGTTCGACTGGCGCATCAATATGTTGGACAAGCCGGTCTCCAATTGGGACATGGTGTTCTACAACAACCCCCAGGTCAACGATCTCATCACCAAGGGAGAGACCACCACCGATCAGGAGGCGCGCAAACAAATTTACGGCGACATCCAGCGCATCGTGATGGACGATGCGCCATACATTTACCTGTACGTTCCCGACGGCATTATCGCGACGCGCAAGAACGTCACCGGAGTGAAGCTGATGCCGGTCGTCTTCACACGCTTCGACCAAGCGGGAAAGAGTTAGGGTGCTCGCGCAGCTAACGCGGCGATTGGTTCTCCTCATCCCGACAGTATTTGTCGTGGTAACGCTGGTCTTTGTGGCCTTTCGTATCGTGCCGGGCGATCCTGCGTCCCTTATCGCCGGGCCGGAAGCAACTGCTGCGGATCGCGCCATGATCAAGCGTCAACTCGGGCTGGACAAACCCCTTTACGCACAATACGTCGTGTACTTGGGTCAACTGGTGAGGGGTGATCTCGGGAAGTCGCTTTATTCTGGCCGGCCCGTCAGGGAGGAGGTGCTTGTACGCTTCCCCCTGACGCTGCAACTCGCGACGGCGGGCCTCCTGATCGCGGTGCCCATCGGTATCCTCCTCGGCGTGATCGCCGCAGTCTATAACCATTCTCGCCTCGACTACGGCAGCATGCTCTTCGCGGTCATCGGGGTCTCCTTTCCCAATTTCTGGATCGGTTTGATGCTGATGATCCTGCTGTCCGTCAAATTTGGCTGGCTGCCAAGCAGTGGAGTAGGTGGTATCAAGCACCTGGTCCTCCCAGCGGTATCGCTTGGTCTCCCTGCTATGGCAATCATCGCGCGCCTGACCCGCGCGAGCATGCTCGATACGCTCCATCGGGACTACATCCGCACAGCACGGGCGAAAGGCGTACGCGAGCGGCACGTCCTTCTCGGACATGCGCTCCGAAACTCGCTCATCCCAACGACGACCGCGATTGGGCTCCACTTCGGCTACCTCCTTGGCGGCTCGGTCGTGATCGAAACCCTGTTCTCATGGCCTGGACTAGGCGATCTCCTCATCACCGCAGTCCGTGGGCGGGACTACCCAATTGTGCAAGGCGCAGTGCTGCTCTTTGCGCTCAATTTTGTGCTCATTAACGCCGTCGTCGACGTGCTATATACATACCTCGATCCACGGACGCGAGGGTAACCGCTATGGCGAGGGGAACCGTTGCCCAACAGAACGTCGCGACGATCCAAATGGTCACCGTTCGCAGGCGTCCCGCGGGGTTCCGGCGCCATATCTCCGCCATCGCAGGCGGCCTCCTTGTCGTACTGCTCGCTGGAATCGGTATCATCGGCCCTGCGCTCGTGCCGTATAAACCCGATTTCACGGATCTGACGAGCGTCCTGGAATCACCTAGTATGCATCATCTCTTCGGGACGGACGAGTTGGGGCGCGATGTCCTCAGTCGAACAGTAGGGGGCATCCGGATCTCGATCTTGATCAGTTGCACGGCGGTGGGACTTGCGGTGGTCGGTGGTATTCCGCTCGGCGCACTCGCGGCCTACTACCGCGGACGGATCGCCGATCTCATTTTGGCGCTCGCCAATATCCTCCTTACCTTCCCCGCGATCATCCTCGCGATTATCATCGTCAGTGTCGTCGGGATCGGCATCAGCGGCGTGATCATCGCGACGGGCATCGCGATGCTTCCAGCGATCCTGCGCCTCACTTATAGTTCGGTCCTGGCTATCAAGCGTGAGGAGTATGTGGAAGCCGCCCGGGCGATCGGGGTGTCCGACTTCCGCATCATCCAGCGCCATCTCCTTCCCAACGCGCTCAGTCCCGTCATCGTGCAGGCAACGCTGGGACTGGGTAGCGTAATCCTGACCGTCGCAGGACTGGGATTCCTCGGGCTCGGTGTGCAACCTCCATCGCCGGAACTGGGGACGCTGCTTAGCGAGGCGCGCGCGTACATCACAGTTGCCCCGCATATGGCGATCTTTCCTGGTTTCGTCGTCGCCGCGCTTGTCCTCGGATTCAACTTGCTTGGCGACGGCCTACGTGACGCGCTCGACCCACATCAGCGAAGTCGCTGAGCCGATGCTTATCAAGTGCCGTATGGGAGGAGGTGACTGAGACAACTGATCAAAAGCAGGACGCGCTGAAGTCTCATGGAGGGATAGGACATGACTACAACCACGTTGACGGCACTTCCAATCACTGCGGAGCATCTCCAGAATCTGATCAATCGCGTGCCGCGTGTGCCCCTCGCCCACACGCCAACGCCGCTCGAGGAACTTCCCCGACTGGCCGCCGAGCTCGGTGGGCCGCGCCTGTTCGTGAAGCGTGATGACCTCACCGGCCCGGCGTTCGGCGGGAACAAGGTGCGCAATCTGGAATTCCGCATGGCCGAGGCGCTTCGTGCAGAGGCAGACACGGTGATTATGTATGTGGATATCATCTCGAACTCCGCACGCCAGACAACGGCGGTCGCCAACCGCCTCGGGCTCAAGACGGTGTTAGTTCTGATGGGAGAGCTTCCCGAACATGTCACCGGGAATCTCCTCGTGGATTATCTCCTCGGGGCCGAGATCCTCTTCGCGCATGACGCGGCGGAGCAGCGCGCGCTGGTTGATGAGACCGCCGCCCGCCTCCAACGAGAGGGCCATCGCCCCTTCGTCCTCAATGACAGTCCGATGTTCGCAGTTGCTGCGGCACTCGCCTATGCCGAGTCGACCCTGGAAATACTCATGCAACTGCGGAACCAGGATGTCGGACCAGAACGGCTGCACTTGTATATCTCGTCCACGGGGAAAGGGCAGCCAGGGCTGGAGCTGGCTGTGCGGGCTCTAGGATTGCCCGCGAAGGTGACGGGGGGGGCCGTGCTGCGGACACCGGGCGGGGCGGCACGACGCGTGGCGGAACTGACGAATGAGGCGGCGAGTTTCCTCGGTCTCGATCTGCACGTTACAGAAGCAAACATCGATAACCGCGACGACTATGTGGGCGAGGGGTACGGCATTCCGTCTGACGCTGGTACGGAGGCGGTCTTCCTTGCAGCGCGCACCGAGGGTCTGGTTCTCGACGCCATCTATACGGGGAAGGCCTTCGCAGCAGTGATCGACGATATACGCACCGGCCACCTGACACGTGACGACACTGCAGTGTACATCCATACCGGTGGATTGCCGCTCCTGTTCAATACCGCCGATTATCTCTGGGCTCGTATGCGATAGGCCTCAATGTTCCGGGAGGTACCGCGATGCTGATCGATTCCCATGCGCACATCTTCCCGTTCCTGGGTTCGGCCGCCGGATTCCCGTCGGTGGCGGATCACATGCGCATGCTACAGCTATATATGGTGGGTCACGGCCAACCAGTGCGAGGGCAGGACGATCACGCGATCATGCCTGCGCAAGGACTGACGAGCGCGGCGACGGATGGTCCAGCGCGACTTGCTGATGTCGGATTCCACGTCGAAGAGAACGGGCGCTTCGTGTGGCAGCAAAATGATGCAGAAGTCTATATGCACTTTATGCCGCCGTCGCTACAGACGAACGCCGCTCCGCCGCCATTCCTGCTTGCCCAGATGGCATACGTGGACGTGGACGTCGCGGTGCTCCAGAACGCGCATCTATACGGCCGGCTCAATGAATACTTCGCGGCGGCCGTAGCCCGCTATCCCGGAAAATTCATCGGATTGGCCGCAGTCGATGAGCCCCACGCAGACGATCCGGCGGAAATCCGTTCGCTGTGCGCGTCCGTGCGCGAACTCGGCCTGCGTGGGCTCTACTATGCCAACCGAGCCTTCTACTTCAGCGGCTATGACCGCCACTTCGATCATCCGGCCTACAATGTTTTCTGGGAAACGGTGCGCGACCTCGGCATCCCCGTGTTCTGGGAACTCGCGGGCGTCCCAGTATCAAACCGGGAGAACTACTTGCGCGAGATTGCTCGGCTCAACACATGGGCCGAGCGATATCCCGACATCCCCTCGATCCTCACACACGGGATCAGTCCCGCATACCTTGACGGCAACATCCCGGAGTCACTCGCACAACTGATGCATAACGAGCAATTCACGGTCGAGATTCTCTACCCGATTGGATGGGGGCGTACCCACGCGTATCCGTATCGGGAATTGCGGCCGGCGTTGCGCGAGCTCTACCACCGAGTCGGTGGTCAACGTCTCGTCTGGGGATCGGATATGCCGAATGTCGAACGGCACTGTACCTATCGCCAATCGCTCGACTATCTCGAGCAGTTCCGTGACTTCATTCCGGCCAGTGAAATGGGACAAATTCTCGGCGGCAACCTGGCGACGCTGTTCGGCCTCGCCTAACTGCTTATCCGCCCGCATGGTCATGCCGCAGTGAGTATCTGTGAATGTCATGGCGATTCGGGCGGGCGCATTTGAGAACAAGGGGGTGCGAGGTGGGGATCTATCAATCTCTCGGGGTTCGTCCGTTGATTAACGCACGGGGGACAATTTCCTACCTCGGTGGCTCGCTCCCGCACCCTGAAGTGATGGAGCGCATGGTCGAGGCGTCGCGGCATTTCGTGAACACCTATGAATTGGAACGCGCGGTGGGCGAACGTCTCGCAGAGTTGACCCACAATGAGGCCGCCTTCGTCGCGGTGAGCGCCGCTGCAGGGCTCCTTTTGGCAGCGGCGGCGGTGATGGCCGACGATGAAACAAAGCGTGCCCAATTACCAAATACATGCGGGATGAAAGACGAAGCAATCGCCCTCGCGGTGAATAAGAATCCTTACCACCACTGCGTCAAATCGGCAGGGATGAAAGTGCGTTGGGTTGGTGACCCCGCGCAACCAACCGTGGAGGAGCTGGACACCGCGATCGGCCCTGGGACCGCGTGCTGCCTCTACTTCGTAAACGATGAGTTGCGCGGAAAACAACTTGCACTGCCTGACGTTGTCGCCGTCTGCCACCGGCATGGTGTTCCGGTTATTGTTGATGCAGCGGCACAGATCCCTCCGTTCGAGAATACGTGGAAGTTCACCGTCGAGATGGGCGCTGATCTCGCGGTTTTCTCTGGCGGGAAGGGCTTCCGCGGCCCGCAGTCCAGCGGATTGGTCGTCGGGACGCGCGCAATGATCGAGAACATTATGTTCTTCTGCCCACCGATTCATTCCGTCGCCCGACCAGCAAAGGCGAGTCGCGAATTGATCATCGGCTTGCTGACAGCCGTCGAGCTTATGTCGCAGCGATCGGCGGACACGATCTTCGCTGAGTACGAGGCACGCCTCCAAACGATCTATGAACAACTGGAAGGCGTTCCTGGCCTGACACTGCGCAAGCATTTTGGCACCGATGTTGGCAAGCCTTTTCACCACTTGCGCCTGCACGTCGATCAGCAGATTGCCGGGTTCACCGGCCAGCAACTCGTGGGCGCATTAGACACCGGCGAACCACGCATTGGGGTTGGAGAGCTGTCGAACGGGGACTTGATGATCAACGCCGAGATGCTCAATCCGGGTGAAGAGTACATCGTCGCTGGTCGGGTGGCGCAGATCTTCAGGAAAGGATGCGAATAGGGGCCGAGTAGCAACCGAACAGGGAATCGGGATGCGCACGCGAGCGATAACGCTCGCAGACGATCGGCAGTAATAGGCATTGATGTGGCTGTCATTGCGATCCTGCGACTCCCTCGTACTGGTAATAGACCAGATTGGACAGGGCAGGGTCGCCGCAACGGCGCAGCACCCTCAAACTGCCTCGCTACCGATATGAGCGATATATCAAGGTAGAGCACTTCGGTGGCTAGAGATCTATGGAGGGTAAGGCAATGACAAGATGTGACGCGAAATATGGCCTGAGTCGCCGCCATTTCATCGTGGGAGCGGCAGCCGCGGCGGGGTCCGCGATCCTTGTCGCATGCGGTGGTGGGAATGCGGCACCCCCGAATGCTCCCCAAGCGAGTGCGGCGGGCGGCGCAACAGTAGCCGCACCAACGACGGCAGCGGCACCAGCGACGAAATCGCCCGCTGTGGGGGGCGTCTTAACCCATGCACAGAAGGATCCGGTCGCCTCGCTCGATCCGTACAATCCCGGGGGGACGCTGACTGCGCAAGAGATTTTCCGCCACATTTACGACGGTCTGGTCATTTTCGACGAGAATCTGCAACCCCAGCCGAACCTCGCGGAGTCGTGGACGGTTTCGACCGATCAGACCGAATGGACCTTCAAGCTCCATCCGGGCGTGATGTTCCATGACGGGACGCCCCTCAACGCCGCATCGGTGCAGTATCACTTTAATCGCCTCATCGATCCGAAGGGATCGAGTGCTTTCAAGGGGACGTTCGGGATCATAAGCGAGATTCGCACCCCTGATGATTCCACTGTCGTATTCAAGACGAGCACTCCCTTCGGGCCGTTCCTCAACTACATGGCGCATGCAGCGGGTGGGATCGTCAGTAAGGCAGCGGTGGGGAAATACGGTCAGGACTATCCGGTCCATCCTGTCGGAGCAGGGCCATACAAGTTGCAGGAGTTCTTGCCAGGGGATCGGTGTGTCCTCCTGCGTTTTGATCAATATTGGAAGGGAAGACCTACGCTCGACGGCATCACATTCAAGACGATCCCGGAAGATGGTGCCCGTGCCGCCGCATTGGAGGCCGGTGAGGCCGACACGATGATTCCGGTTGCGGTCACCAGCGTGCCGGAACTCAAGCAGCGCAAGGAACTTGTGGTCGAATCGAAGCCGATCATTACAATGCTCTATGCCGGATTCAACCTCTCCAAACCACCCTTCGATGATGTAAAGGTTCGGCAGGCACTCAGCATGGCGGTCGATCGGAAGGGAATCATCGACGGCATCCTTGGTGGCTACGCCACCCTCGCGGACTCCCCGATGGGCAAGGGGACGTTCGGGTATGCGCCCAGCCCGACATACGATTACGATCCAACCAAAGCGAAGGCGCTCCTGAAGGATGCCGGTTGGACACCGGGTTCGGGTGGAATCGTCCAGAAAAACGGCACACCGATGAAGTTCACCCTCTGGACGCCGCAGGACTTGTATCTGAAGGATGTCGCCATTGCACAGGCAATCCAGGCACAGCTCAAGGCAGTCGGTGCAGATGTCGATCTTAAAACCATCGAGGCGGCAAACTGGTTCACCACCGTGCAAGTCCCCGTTGCACAAGCACCTTATGACATGTTCATGTGGTCGCTCACGCCCTCGACAGGCGATGGATACCAACAGCTTAATGAACTGACCTTCTCCGATCCGGATCCAACCAAACCGCCGGCACACTGGAATCTCACGCACTACAAGAACCCGCATGTAGACGAACTGATCAAGACGGCGGGTTCATTGACGGACCAAGAGCAGCGCAAGACTGCCTTGAAAGAGGCGCAGGGAATCATCATGCAGGAAGCGCCGCTCATCTTCCTCCTGTCGTTTAACTTCGTGCTCGGTCGTAAGGCGAAGGTCCAGGGCGTGCGGCTGCTACCGACCAGGTTTGTCGACCTGCGGGAAGCCTCCTTTACGCAGTAGTCTGATCTCACACAGTCGGGCGGGTATCACCGCGTGATCTCGTGCGTCATCCCGTGGGGGTGGTATGGCTTCTTACTTCCTGCGTCGCAGTGGCGATCTGATTGTGACGCTCTTTGGCGTCTCGATCGTCATTTTTATGATCATCCGACTCGTCCCCGGTGACCCCGCACGCTTAATTGTTGGAACGGAGGCGACACAAGCGGACGTTGTAAGCGTTCGTCGACAACTCGGACTCGATAAGCCGCTACCGGTACAATACCTGCGCTACCTGAAGGCTTTGGGTAGAGGCGATCTCGGGCGGTCACTGTTGAATCGGCAACCGGTAACGGCACTATTGCGCACGCGCCTGCCGAACACATTGGTCCTCGCAAGCGCGAGTATGATCGTCACGTTGGTGATCGGTTTGGGTACGGGCATGCTCGCCGCGATCCGCCGGGGTTCGCTGATTGATACGGCCAGCATGATTGTTGCGCTGATCGGTGTCAGTATGCCAGGTTTCTGGCTTGGACTCATGCTGATCTTTTTCTTCGCGGTTCGGCTTGGCTGGCTTCCAACGAGCGGTACTGGCGGCATTAAACACTTGATCCTGCCGGCGATCACGCTCGGTGTCGGCAATGCCGCCATCATCGCGCGGCTCACGCGGGCGAATCTCCTTGAGGTGCTCCATCAAGAATTCGTACGCACTGCGCGCGCGAAGGGCCTACGACCGCGGAGTGTGCTCATTGGTCATGCCCTGCGAAATGCGATGATCCCAACGCTCACATTATTGGGACTCCAATGGGGTGCCCTGCTCGCCGGATCGGTCGTCATTGAGACTGTCTTCGCGTGGCCAGGGGTCGGACGGCTCCTCGTCGATTCCGTCGCGGTGCGCGATTATCCCGTCATCCAAGCCTGTGTGCTCCTCTTCGCGCTAATCTTCATGGTCACGAACCTGGTTGTGGATGTCGCGTATGCGTTCCTCGATCCACGGATTCGTTATGATTAAGGGAGCACGGCTACCCATTGGATGGTCGAGGCGTGATGCACGGCAAACGAAAGGACAAGAACCATTTCGGGGGGCGATTGAACGAGGAAAGGGTCGCCCCGAACGGCGGGCCTTGCGCCGACTCTTGCGTAACCGCCCAGCGATGGTCGGTGCGGTGCTCATTATCGGTTTGGCGTTCATAAGTATTCTCGCTCCTGTGCTCGCGCCCTATACGCCGACGGAGGTTGATCTACGTGCGATCTATCACGGGCCGAGCGCAAAGCATGTACTCGGAGCAGATGCGTTGGGGCGCGACATTCTGAGTCGCATTCTCTATGGTACCCGCACCTCCCTTGCAATTGCGGTGATCGGCGTGGCGATTGCACTCATTCTTGGCCTCCTTGTCGGACCGTTGGCAGGCTTCTATGGTGGGTGGTTGGATCGGATTGCCATGCGCGTGATGGACGTCCTCGCAGCGTTCCCAACGATTATCTTGGCCATCATTGTCATTGCTATCCTGGGGCCGAGTTTGCGCACGACGATGTTGGCAATTGGCATCTCGTCGGTACCAACATTTGCGCGCTTGGCGCGTGCATCGACGTTGACTCTCCGCAACGAGGAGTTTGTCATCGCCGCAGCGGCGCTTGGGGCAACCGATCTACGGATTCTCTGCACACACATTGTGCCGAATCTGCTAACCTCACTGATCATCCAGTCGACATTACGACTCAGCACGATGGTGCTCACAGCGGCAGGGTTAAGTTTCATAGGCCTAGGAGTGCAGCCGCCCAATCCAGAACTAGGAACGATGATGAGCGAGGCACGGGAAGCACTGCAACAGGCACCACATGCTATTGCTTTTCCAGGCCTAGTCCTCATGTTGATTGTCCTTGGATTCAACCTGTTTGGTGACGGGTTGCGCGATGCTCTTGACCCCCAGGACTTCGCTTCGTAAGCAGCCCAGCGGAAAGGGTCGCCGACATAGGTGATCTGACGCCCGAAAAGACGGTCAGTCACTCAACCGAATCGCGGTTCCCTCGCGATTCGGTTGATCGTCTCGGAAAGGGCCCCTACAGGGACACTTCGACGCGGTTTGCGCTACACTTCTCTCCCATAGGAGAGGAGTGAAGCATGGTCGCGGCACATATCGGCGTTCTATGGGCCGCGCGGCATCGCCATAGGTCCCGATGGGCTCCTCTACATCACCGACACCGGCAACAGCCGCATCCAGGTCTTCGATCAGACGGGCAAGTTCGTCCGCACCTTCGGCGCGCTCGGCACGGGGCCGGGGCAGATGGACAATCCCGTCGGCATCGCGGCACGGGCGGATGGCACGATCGCCGTGGCGGACACGAACAACGCGCGCGTGCTGCTCTTCACCGCCACCGGCGCGTATCTCGGGGCAGTGCCCGTCCCGGATTGGGCAGAGGTGAAGGGATTGGAGGCGTACCCGTGTTTCCTGGCGAACGGGAACCTCCTCGTCCCCTCCCCGACCGGCAACCGGCTCATCGAGATGACGACACAGGGCCAGTCCGTCCGCAGCCTCACCGGGAACATCGGCGATCTCCGCAAGCCGGTCGCCGTCACCGTCACGCCCGATGGCGCCACCGCCTACGTCATCGATGATGAAAACCATACCGTGGCGCGCGTCGATGCTCGATAGACGCACACCGCGGGCGCGGGCGGGCGGATGGCGCGGCAGAAGAGGCGACGGTGAACTGCGCCCCAAAACGCACGCAGCACGGCAGAGAAACCGGCAAGGAATCTATTAGTGTCGCCCAAGAAAAGAAAGGCGACGCCACGCCAATAGGCCATCCTACGAGATTACTCTGAGCCCATCCGATCGTCCGTTTCAATACTCACGGCGCGAGCGTTTTTCGTGCGCTTCGCGAGCGCGTCACGGACAAAATCGCGTATGACGGTGTTCACATCTGTGTTCCGCCGGCGGGCCTCCGCACGAAACAGCCGGGAGACCGCTTCGGCCATCTCAATCTCGATCACCTCGTGGTTATCGTTGTGGCCAGGCAGACGCTCGCTGAAACTGAGATTGCCGACGATTTGCTCGGATAAGGCCATCTGCGTTGCAGTCGGTACCTGAGCGTCCAAGTACGCACGAAAATCTCCGATAGACCACGTGTCGTCTGCCTCCCTGATTCGCGGTATTGCCCGAAGGACCGCTTGGACGCCAATCCGGACGATCCACAGATCAACCCAAGGGATGTAGTTCTCCCGGATATCGCCCCCGTGCGTTACGGCTGATCGCACGCGATAGTAGAGCTTCGAGTTGATCTCCTTCTTGAGCCTGACAATGGATGAAGGGTCATTTGACATGAGAACCGCAAGCCGACGTGAGAGGATTTCCCCCTTCGATTCACTCCCGCTGAGCAACCAACCTTCGAAGGCGCGAAACGACGCAAGAATACGATCTTCGACATTGAGCAGGCTCCACGCGTGGCCCAGCCGCCTCGCTGCGATTGTGGTCGCATATCGGGCGCTCCCCTGCGGCGCGTCTTGCCACTCGATCATGTCGGCAAAGCCGAGCGTATTGAGATGGCGAATCGCTTCATCACCCATAGTCATCTGGCCGACACTATAGGCGTAGAGGGGAATGTCCGTCGGCGTCCCGCCGACCTCCCGGAAGAGCGCATGAGCGAGCGGAGGTGTCCCGACCTGCGGGCGGTTATTGACCGGATCAAAATGTCGGAGGTGATGCTGCCAATATCTCCACAAGTCGATTCCATCCTGCGCATATTCTCGCAGGAGTTCGACTTGGCGTTCCGCCGTTGCGCGTCCTACTTCAACGCGAGCGTACACATCTCCGGGTAATGAGAGCGTGTTGAACATATGGGAGACACGAGGATCTGACTGGCCCGCTTCCACGCTGGCTTGCGCCTCAGCCCGTGAAATGATCGTCACTGCACCTAAAGGAAGCCGGGTGCGGACACCGATGCCGCTCATCGGGATAAAGAACGTCATCGCAGGTTGGATGTTGCCCCGACTCGCATCGTTCAGATTACCAATCAGGTACTGCGTCATATCCGCAATGGACGGTGCCGAAGGGTTGTAGCGGAGATTGATCGCCGCCTTGAATGACCCGTCGTGGATAAAGTCGAAGGTGTAAAAGCGCCCGAAATATTCAAAGCAGAGGAGCGCCAGATCATCGCAAGCGCTCGGCAGAGTCCGCCGGGCATTCTGATCGGTAAATGTGTGGTACCGGAAGAAGGAGGGATCGGCCTGAAGCGATGCTTCATCGGCATTCTTGATCTTCTCCAATAGCTCTGTGGCCTTGGCGGAGACTTCGGCAATGGCATTCTCGTCAAGGAGAGCAGTCGCGGCATCTGGATCTGGCATTTCTCTAACCTGTGTCCTTATCAGCGTCTGAACACGTCAGCCATGAATAATACAGACTCCATGAAACGATCAACGTCGATTTTAGAGGGAAGCACAGAGAACACGAGCGGGGCAGTTAAGGCACGACGCTCTGCGATAGTCAGATACGCAACATCGAAAACGAACTGCGCATATTTCGAATTGTCTTCCCTGCCAATCAGCGCGATCGCAGCGCTGACTTTCGTCTCGTCGGTGATGGCTCTATGGTGAGGGCTGAACGCTAGGATGATCGCATCCATGGTTCGCATTCTCGCGCTACATTACACGTATGTAGGGGTAGATATCCTTGATGAAGTCAGCAAAGTACGATCCTTTCGACGCCGCACCCATGAGTCCGCTATAGACTGACACCGGTACTGCTGAATATCGATATACGCGACCGCCGTGGAACTCTATCTCTAGTGTGCCCGTCGCAGTATCATAGCCAACCGAAGAGAGATTGCTTGAGCTGACGGACTGTCGGAGCATTCTTGTCCTCCGTTCTCAATCGTGCCGTTATCCTCGAATGGCTCGTCGCAACAGGACCGTGAGATCCTCAACCCATCTTTCCGTGTCGAACAGGAGCGCCCCGCGCTTTCGACTCGTCACGGTAGGCTGGACGATCAGCGGGTTCGGCCGTGATTGGCTCGTCCACGAATTGCCGGCTTTCTCGTACTCGGCGCGCGTCCTCCATGATGGATACCCGGAGTGCGTGAACACTAGGATGGCCGCTACGTCGGCGAGACGTCGCAGGGGATCGATCTCATCCAGGATCCATCCGGCGAACTGGAGCATGCGGTGTGTTTCCTGGTGTACATCCTCCTCGACGAGGCCATGGAAGGGCAGGAGTTTTCCGCTATACGCACTTTGGCGTCCCTCGGGCGAGACCATGAGTCGGACCGTCCCCATCTCGTCGAGCAGGATCGACGCATGTTCCTGCTCAAGGATCAGTGCGTTGTTCTCCACTCGTGGCTCGGTGCCGGAGCGCCGTGAGAAGAAGCCGACGTCACGCGAGAATGCCTTGTCCGTGATTTTATCGCCCAGATCCTGGCTCTCGATATCCGCTGGTCGCAGCACCTGCTGTCGCGGCCCGCCGGCGACAATGAGATACAGCCGTGTGCTCTCCCGGGTTTGACGTTCCGATGGGATATACTGCCGGGCGCGCTCAAGCATCTCCATCTCATCGACTCGTCCTGTCGCCTTGGAAATCTCGAGTTGATGGACCGCCGCCGTCACCGCATCGCGCAGGTCGTCCGGATTCGTGTATCGTCCCGTGTATTGTCCCGCGTTCCAATCGCGGACTTCACGCAGGAGTGCCTCTTGGTCAGGTTCGCGTGTCACCGCCTGCTCCACAAAGGCGATCACCGCGCAACGCTGCTTCGCCTCACGATACTCTTCGTGTGTGGCTGAGATACCCGAAGACTGCGTTTCCCCGTATGCAGCGCCGAGGAGCAAGACCACAAGGTCGGCCTCTCGCACACCGGCGAGACAGGCGCGTTACGGCGAATCAGGCATCGCCTCGTAGTCCTCCGCACGCTTCACGTCGTGTCCCAACGCAGTGAGCGCCCGGGCGGCCGCCTCGCGCGTCTCCTGCATGCCCCGAATGACCGAACTGAGGAAGACTTTCATGGTCATCTCCGCTATCCGTGGCGTGGGCGCGCCCTCTCAGAGGGTGCGCTCGAGGTCGTGCAGGAACGAGACGAGATTCCCACCGGTAAAGCCATCAGCGTCGAGGCGATGCCGCCGCCATAGGTCGAGCACATGCCTCTCGGCCTCCCTCGGCGGGCGACCAACGCCGCCGCTCGCGCAGCCGACTGTAGCCAGGGACATCAGTATCCGCGCCGCCTCGATCCGAACGCGAACGCAGACCGCCCCGCCCTCTGCGCGCTGACGATTGATCTGCTGATTGACCCAACTAGCGTCCACCGCATCAAGACGACGCTCAACGGTGCCGATTTTGACCGAGATCATCGCATCACTCCTGTGGCAGCCGTTCAATTAGCGGAGTCGGCGCCCCTGCAGCGACATGCCCGTGCGGTGGAAGACTTGCTTCTTGAAGGCGCATAGAACCAAAATCGTGATCCCGACGCCGAGCGCGATGCCGCGAACGATGTTCTGCTCGGGAGTCGGGCGGACATCCTGATACATCGATGACCTCCATAGCGAAGGAGTGAACGACGGATTCCCCCGATTCCCTTGACATCGAGGTGGTGCGCCGCGTTTGATATAAGTCGGAGTGGATCTGAGTCCGGCATTTGCTTGAATGTAAGGATAGCGTGGCGTACGGACGGTGTCAATAGCTCCCCAAAGGTTCGTTGCCTTTGGCAGGAAATGAGGTGCGGGACATGGCGCTGACATACGAGGAGATCGGCCGTCGGATTCGCCAGGCGCGAGAAGAGCAAGGGCTACTCCAAGCGGACCTCGGTCGTCGGATGAGTCGTCCGCGCAGCCATGCCGCCGTCTCGGATATCGAGCGTGGAAAGACGAAGCCTAACGTCGAGGAGTTAGCCGAGATCGCCCGCCTGCTGGACAAACCGCTCACGTACTTCCTCGATACAAGTCCCGCTGAGAGCGTCGTGTATCGTCGCAGTGACCCAAGTATGACTCGGGAGCAGCGAGGCGAAACCGCGCGCTCAATCGATGCCTTCAAGGAGTATGCACGGGAATTGGCACGCCGGCAGGAGAAGGGGAGAGATCGGTGATCCGGTCGCGCGAAGCCCGACAGCGCGCCAGCCAGGTGCTGCAGATGGTCGGGATCACCACTCCGCCGGTGGATGTCGAGCGCATCGCGACTTTCCTTGGATTCACCGTGATCCCGTTCGACTTCCCGGACGCTGTGTCGGGCCTCACGTTTATCGAGGAGGGGGTAAAGAGCATCGGCGTCAATGCGGGGCAGGCGCGGGTGCGGCAGCGCTTCTCGATAGCGCACGAGCTGGGGCACTACTTGTCGGGGCACGAGGCGTACGATGAGTCGCGGATACGCGTCGAGGGCCAACCCGATTACGTCAATGCGCATGGTCGACAGGAGATTGAGGCGAACGAATTCGCGTCGGAACTCTTGATGCCGCGGCAGATGTTGGAGCGCGACATCCTGCGCGCGGGCGAACTCGACGTACCCGTGCTCGCGAAACGCTACCAGGTGAGCGAACAAGCGATGTGGATTCAGCTAATGGATCATAAGCTGGCAAGCAAATACGCAAAGAGCTCCGGAAGTTAATTTGACGCAATTCGGACGCGATGAAGCATAAGAGTCGCATAAGCGTGGTTATGCGTCGGACGCGTCGTGATCCGTAGCAGGTAATTTCGCAGCAGTCAATCCTCATTCCACCGGTGACCACAGATCCGGGGAGAAACGGACGATCCTCGGCCGACCGATGGGCGTGCGGAGTTAGTGCAGGGAAATGCGTCAATGCGCCGTCGCGACTTCTACAAGGGCGACCCCGTACCTCAGCAGATCGAGCTCGATATGGACCGTATCGGCATGAATCGTCGCTTCCAGTGGTTCACCCCGCAAAGCACCAGCGGCGCGAATCGCGGCGACTTGCGCGGGCGTCGGATCATCTGGCGCACCGCAGTCGCGCCACGCGGTGTGCGCGTTCGCGTGGTCACGGTCGAGTCGCCAGAGGGTCACCGCACCATGCGTTGCCGCGTCAGTAATCCCGAGGTCAACAGAGATTCGTCCATCGTCCCACCAGACATCGTCGTGATGCCAGAGCAGAATCCGCATCACTCCCGGCAGGCGCACGGCCAGCGCGCCGACACCCGTCGCATCCGCAGTCGCTGGGAGCCGTTCGCCGCCTGCAAGCCGTTCGAGGAGTCGCAAGCCGTTCAGGAGCGGTTTCTCGACATTCTCGTTGTCCACGAGCGTCCGGTTTCCCTCGAACCAGCGCTTGCCCTCCATGTAGAAGGCCCAATGCGTCATGCGCTCCACCGGTGGGAGATCGAGGAGCGCTGCCGCGAGATGGCAGACAATCGAGGCGTAATGCTCGCTGTTCGTCACGGCGAAGTTCGGGTTGTCGTGGACGCCATAGATCGTGCCAACCGCCGGATCACATTCATCCACGTAGACCGGCACGTCCGTGAAGCGCGGGTGCGTCGCAATCGCGACGAGGTTGCGGCGGATGTCGCCGAGCATCTTTTCGGCGGAAGGACCACTCCTGGGTACCTCGAGGAAGGGATTGTACACGCGGCGCGGTGCGAAATACGCACCCTTGGTATGGAAGGAAAGAAAGTCCAGGGCCGTGCCAGTCTGCTCGATGTGGTCGAGAAACCGTGTGAGGAAGTCGGTGCCGTGGTCGGTCGTCGCGGGGCCACCGACGGCCGCAGCCGGGCAAGCGCGTTTGACGGCGGCGGCGGTCGCATCGTAGAGCGCGGCGTATTCCTCGAAGGTGCCATGCCAGTAGTTGCGGATATCCGGCTCATTCCAGAGTTCGAAGCGCCACGCCTCGACGCGTGCTACGCCGTATCGCGCGACGCAGTGCCCAACGAAGGCCGCGACCAGATCACTCCATCTGCCGAGGTCCTTCGGCGGCGCTTTCCACGCACCGGACTCATACGGCTCGACGCCGAGATCGTTCGATCCGCCGAAGACTGCCTCCGGCACCGTCGCTCGGGAGAGATCGCGCGGCATGAAGCCGAGTTCGACCAGCGGCACGCCGCCGTTGTTGACGATCGTGTCAAAGGTCCGGTCGAGAATCTCCCAGTAGTACCGCACCGTCCCGTCGGGCATCTCGTGGTACGGGTTGCCACCGCCTCCGGCGGGGCGGGAAAGCCCGCTCCCGCTTGTAAACGTGTTATGCATGCGGACATAGTACGGCCCACCCGTGAAGACATCCTCCCCAAGCGTGCGGTAGAGCGCCTTGCCGCGCGGCGTGTAGGTCCAGTTCAGTTCGTCGTATCCGATGCTCGCCCAGACCCGGCGGATCGGCCCCACGGAGCGAGACCCATCCACTTGAATCTGCGCGGAAACCGTCGCCGCCATGTGTCCTCCTCGCCCGAACTGCGGTCACAGGTTACGCCTGCTTTGCCAGTTTCTTCACTTCGGTATCCATCGTCGCGACCGCACTGTCCACTGACTGCTTGCCGGTGAAGACATCAATGACCGGCTGGCTGAAGAGCAGTTTGCCTTCCGCCTCGCCGAGGAAGGGCGCATTGCCGTAGACGGGGCCACCATACCGAATCGCCGTCTGCTGCTGTTCGACGAGTGTCTTAAGGATCGGGTCGGACTGGTAGGTATCCTGTGCGGCGACCGCTTTGGTCACCGGGAGTGCGCCGCCGTTCGTCTTCTGTACATAGTCTGCGTACCACGCCGGGTCGAAGAGGTATTTGAGCAGTTCCTTGCCGCCCGCCGTGTTCTTCCCTTGCTTGAAGACGAACAACTGGAAGCCGCCGAGGAACGAGCGGGACGTGCCACTCGCGTCGCGCGGCGGCGTCTTTACCGCGCCGAGAGTCTTGAGCGCGTCCGGCGCCGTCGTCTTCAGCGTGTTCAGGATCGAACCGTTCGTCCAATACATCGCCACTTTTTTGAGAGCGAAGAGTTGGTCCGTGTCATTCTGCTTATAGGTCGGGAACGCCTTCGGGATGGAGCCGCTCGCATACATGTCGCTGAGGAACTGGAGCGACGCCTTGAACTCCGGCGTGTTGCCGTTGACCTTGCCGTCTTTGTCGAGCAGGTTGGCACCGGCCGAGGAGGCGAGCGGCACGAAGAGTTGCCCCGGCCCCGGCCCATCGGGGATGAAGGCGAAGCCGTACTGTTCCTCGCCTTTAGTGAGCGCCTTCGCCGCCGCCGCCCACTCCTGCCAGTTCGTCGGCGGCTTGACGCCCGCCTTGTCCAGTAAATCCTTGTGATAGAAGAGCACGCGCGTCTCCGTGTACCACGGGACGCTGAACGCATTGCCGTTGTAAGTGACGAAGGCTTCCTTTTGCAAGGGCAGGAACTGGTCCTTAAAGGAGTTGAAGATGTCGTCAATCGGCAGCAAGTTCCCGGCGGCGGCGAACCCGAGGGCAACATCCGGCCCCTGCTCGCCGAGATCGGGCACCGTGCCCGCCGCGAGCGCCGCTTGCGTCTTCTGCACCGATTCCGCGAAGATCATGAACTGCACTTTGCTCGTCGTACCGTTCGCCTTGTCGAAGGCGGCGAGGCGCGCCTGGACGAGTGGCTGCCGTGCGCCGTTGTCGAAGGTCTCGCGACTCCAGAACTCGACATTGCCGCTGACCTTGACCGGCGCCGATGTCGCGGCCGCTGCCGCCGATGGGGCGGCGGTTGTGGCGGTTGTGGCGGTGGTCGCGCTGGTGGAACTGGACGGTACGCTTGTTGGCGCTGATGCAGCGCTCGTCGTCGCTGCGGGGGCAGCCGTCGCAGCCGTCGGCGGCTTGACCGTGGCGGCGGGTGCGGCGGTTGGAGTGGAAGATGATGAGGAGCAGGCCGCGAGCAGATTGGCGGCGACGAGTGCGGCGCCACCGACGGCGGCCCGCTGGAGGAACCGGCGGCGGGAGAGTTGATCGGACATCACTGGGCACTCCTTCCGAAACAGCAAAACGATCTACCGCAGACCCTGAGGCACACAACCCCGACTGACACGCGTCACGACTTGACCGCGCCGGAGGCGAGGCCACCGACGAGATAGCGCTGGAAGAGCAGAAAGACGATCACAACGGGCAGCGTCGTCAGCGTCGCCATCGCAAACAGCCCGGAATAATCGGTGCTGAACTGATCGATGTAAGAGGAGAGTCCGACGGCGAGGACGCGCTTTGAATCGTCGTTGATGAGGACATAGGCGAAGAGGAACTCGTTCCACGAGTTGACGAAGGCGAGCGTCGCTGCCGCTGCGATGCCGGGCGCGGCGATCGGCAGCACAATGCGGAAGATCACACCGAGATAACTGGTGCCGTCGATCCGCGCGGCATCCTCCAATTCATACGGGATCGAGAGGAAGTAGCCACGCAGCAGCCAGACGACGAAGGGCAGATTGACCGTGCTGTACGTGATGATCAGGCCGAGAAGCGAGTTCGCGAGGTGGATATTCACCATCACGATGAAGAGCGGGATGATCAGCAGTACGCCCGGGAAGAGCTGGATGAGCAGCACCGAGAGCCCGAAGGCCCGCTTGCCCCGAAAATTCAGCCGTGCCAGTGCGTATGCGCCCCATGTCCCGGCGAGGATCACCAGCGCCGTCGTCCCGAGCGAGACAATCATCGAGTTCTTGAACTGGTGCAAAAAAGGGATCGTCGGCGAGGTGATGACGCGCTGGAAGTTGTCTGCCGTGACCGTCGTCGGCACGAGGCGTGGGTGCAGCGAGAAGGCAGCCGTGCGCGGCGTGAATGCCGTGCGCAACATCCAGAGGAAAGGGAACAGAGCAACGACGAGAAAGAGCGCGAGCATCACGTACGCGCCGATATTCCCGGCTCTCACACTCGCCCCGCGCTCGCCGCGCGTGCCTCGCCGCAGCGTGCTCATGCGTCACGCTCCGACTTAAAGTAAGACCAGAGATAGAGGCCGCTGCCCGCTAGGATGAAGACGAACATCAGCATCGCCGCCGCCGAGCCGTAGCCGAGGTCGCCGGAGGAGAAGGCGATCGAGTAGATGGCGATGGCGATCAGATTCGTCGCGTTCGACGGCCCGCCGTGCGTCAATATCCACGGGATGGCGAAGTAGTGGAATGCATTGATCGAGGCGAGCAAAACCGAAACCATCGCCACCGGCCGTAACAGCGGCAGCGTGATAGCACGGAAACGGCGCCAGTTCGACGCGCCGTCCACCGCCGCCGCCTCGTACAGTTCGAGCGGGATCGACTGCAAGCCCGCGAGCAGGACGACCATCTGAAACGGGAAACTCTTCCACGTCATGACGGCGATCAGCGACCAGAGGGCGTGGCTGCGGTCCAACCAGACGGGCGGGTGCGGTATGCCGACTTGCTTGAGGAGCGCGGAGAAGATGCCGAACTGGTCATTGAACATCCACGACCAGATCAGCGCGGCGACGAACGCCGGGATCGCCCACGGGATGATAAAGAGGGAGCGAATGATCCCGCGCCCGCGCATTGGCCGGTTGAGGAGGAGCGCGAGCGCCAGTCCAATCACGAACGAGAGACCGACCGACGCCACCGTGAAGATGAGCGAGAGGCGGATCGAGTTCCACACTTCCGGGTCGGTGAGGATGTGGCGATAGTTCGCGAGGCCGATATACGTCGTTTCGCTCGTGCTCAGCTTCTTTTCCTGCAAGGAGAGCACGAACGCATACGCGACGGGGTAGAGGTTGACGATCGCGATGCCGAGCAGCGTCGGCAGGATGAGAACGTAGGCGATATGCCGCTCGAAGAATTGCCCGACGGTCTGTCGGCGCTCTTTCGCGATGAGCGGTGGGACGACGGCTGTCATCGTGGGCCTCCTGATGAGGCGCGGACGACGAGATGCGGCTTGAGGACGACCCGCTGCGGCGGGCGCTCGCTCCCCGCGAGGCGCTCCATCAGCAATCGCGCCGCCGTGACGCCCATTTCCTGGGTTTGCTGCGCGACGGTCGTCAACGGGACCTGCAAATAGGGGGAATAGACGATGTCGTCATAGCCGACGAGGGCGATATCCTCTGGTACGCGCCTGCCCGCGCCCAGTAAGGCGGAGAGGATACCGACCGCCATGAAGTCGTTGTACGCGAAAATCGCCGTTGGCGCGGGCCGCTGCTCCAGCAGCCGGAGTGTCGCCGCCGCCGCCGCTTCAATCGCGATCGCGCTGCGGTCGACCAGCAGGGGATCGAAGGGAATGCCGACGTCACCCAGCGCTAGCTGGTAGCCGCGCAACCGGTCGCGCACGGTCGAGACATCGCGCATCGCCGTGACATAACCGATCCGCGTGTGACCGTTTGCAATCAGATGCGAGACGGCGACACGCGCGCCCTCGAGGTTGTCGTTGAGGACGACATCGCAGATTGCCAATCCATCCATTTCGCGGTTGAGCAGGATGATCGGGAGCCGCCCGGCGAGGTGCGCGAGCGCATCATCCTGGATCGTCGCGGGCGTGATAATGATGCCGTCCACAACCTTTTCTTCCAGTACCCGCAGCGCCGCGTCCTGTCGTTCGGCGTCTTCCTGCGTGTCGAAGATCAGCACGGCGTAGCCGCCTGCCGCCATCGTCTGCTGCACAGCGCGGATCTGCCGGGCGGTGTTCGGGTTCGTGCAGTCCGTGACGACCAGACCGATCGTGCGCGACTCGCGCCGCAGCAGCGAACGTGCGAGGCTGTTCGGGCGATAGCCCAACTCCTCGATCACGGCCTGGACACGGGCGCGTGTCGCAGCGCTCACGTCCGGGCGGTCATTGAGCACACGGGAAACGGTATTGTTCGACACTCCCGCATGGTGCGCGACATCGTGGATCGTCACTCGCATCGCTCGACACCGATCTTTCGGTAACGTTACCGGGAACGATGCCGCTATCCTAACGCCATGTCTGCCGACACGTCAAGGAAGTGTTCTGGCTCGCCGACTGTTCGGCACTGATT
>JBPCMC010000082.1:0-17138 GCA_051002645.1 Thermomicrobiales bacterium | reverse complement strand
GAGGCGGCGATTCTCGGCTACCCCTTCCAGCGGGACGACGCGGAGGGCGTCATCCTCGCCGAGGCGAAGATGATCGCGCAGGGCGCCGACCCGTACGCCTACCAGCCATCCCCGGCCCACCATTTCTATGCGGGGCCATACACTCCCCTCTACACCGCCATCAACGCCGCCGTCGTGTGGATCGCGGGCCCGACATTCACAGCGGGCCGCGTCGTGCAACTGCTCGCAACCCTGGCGGTGGCCGCCTGGCTCGCATGGGCGATCGGCCGCTCCGCGCGCGGGCGGATCGCGTGGGCGCTCGGCGTGTGGGCCGGGCTGCTTTTCCTGACCTGCCATCTCGTCGCCCACTGGGGCGTGATGGTCCGCCCGGATATGACCGCGCTCGCCTGCAATCTGGCCGGCGTCGCGCTCCTGCGCCGCTGGTGGAACGCCCCGGGGCGACACGGATGGCGTGCCGCGTCGTGGCCGCAGGGACAGGAACTGGGCGTGCTGGCGTTGGGCGCGGCGTGCTTCGCGCTCGGCTGGTGGACGAAGCAGACCTTTGTCGCCGTGCCGGTCGCTTTCATGCTCACGCTGCTGCCCTATCGCCCGAAGGTCGCCGTGACTCTCGCGGGGCTCTATGCGGCGCTGGTCGGCCTGTCGCTGAGCGTCTTGACGCTCCTGACTGCGGGCGGATTCATCCAGAAGACCTACTACTATCAGGGCTCCTGGACCTGGCACGCTTACCTCTTCCTCGCGCGTCCATTCGCGGCGCGGTACGGCCTCTTGCCGGCCCTCGCGCTGCTTGCCACCGTCGTCATCTGCGCGCGGCAGCGGCGCGTGACCTTCAGCGCCTGCTGGTTCATGCTCACCGCGCTCAAGACGCTCGAAGCGGGCACGGACGGGGGCAATCACAACCACTTCGTCGAGTTGCTCGCGGCGTCGGCGCTGATAGTGGGGCAAGGTATAGCGGCGCTGATCGCCTCCGCCGGGCAACCGAAAACTCCGGCCGCCGGGAGGCAGCCGGAGGGCAGCCGCAACAGATGGCGGCTGCGACGGTTCGGGCCGGGACTCGGGCTGGCGGCGATCCTGCTCGTCACCGCGGTCGCGATCGGCGAGCACGAAGGGCGAAAAGGATGGCTCGCGTGGGAATACCGCCTACCCAGCGCGGTGGAGCGACGTGGGTTCGAGCGAGCCACCTCCGCTATCGCGGGCACAGCGGGCCCGGTCTATGGCGACAATGTCGGCCTCGGCCTCCTCGTCCTCACCGAGCACGACGTACAGGTAACGGACCCGTTCACGCTGGCGGCGGAGGTTCGGCTGGGGCGATGGGACGACTCCACGCTCGTCGCTGACGTGATGGCAGGGCGCTACCGGCTGATCGCCCTGCGCGGCGACGTTGCCCGCATGGACCCGGAGCACCCGCCAGGGGACGTGACGCCCGGCCTGATCCGCGCGATCCGGCAGCGCTACCACCCGGTGGAACACGACGTCGTCTGGTTGTATGCGCCGAATGGGTGATGCGCGGTTCGGCGGCGCCCCTACCTACGCAGGTGAGATTGCTCGCTCATTGCCCGCGTGCCATTCGTGCCCTGCTGTCTGCCGTCGCTCCCAGTCGGACTTCTCCAGCGCATACTCGACATCGTCCCCGTCCCAGAGTTCCTGAGACGGGACATGGAAGGTGCCCGTAGCTGCGAGGTCCGCAGGCGTGATGCGGAAGGTCCGCACGAGCGTCATGCCCACCTTCTCCATCACGCGGCGAGAGGCGAGGTTGTCCTGGTAGGTCGTGGCGATCACGCGCCGCACGCCGAGTTCAGCGAAGCCCGTGCGGATCAGCGCGCGCGATCCCTCGGTGGCGTATCCCTTGCCCCACGCCGCCTTGCGCAGCCGGTAGCCGAGTTCAACCTCGCCCGCGCCGCCATCTTCCTCGGGATGGAAGGCGAACCAGCCGAGGAAATCCCCGCCGGACTTCTCGATCGCTGCCCAGAAGCCGAAGCCCGCGAACCGCTCGTAGGAGGAGAGGAACCGGGGCAGGATGTCGTTCTGGATTACCTCGCGCGGGGTCGGTGTGCCGCCGGTGAGGAAGCGCATGACATCAGGGTCGCTGTCGAGGTCGAAGAGGTCGTCCACATCGTCCTCGGTGAACCGGCGCAGCAGCAACCGTTCAGTTTCCAGGAAGACCTGCATCTGTCACCTCTTCACAACAGGGCAACGACGGCGGGCTCCGGTCGTTCCTGTGGCTCATATTTGCCCGCTACGGTCGGCGTACCGACGGGAAGCGGGCGCGCAGGCGTTCGTCCAGCAGTTCGGCGAGGTGCAGGACGCGGACGGCGCGGCCCGAGGCGTCCATGCCGCCGCGCAGGTGCATGATGCAGCCGGGATTGTCCGTGACGAGCGTGCGCACGCCGGTCTCATCGACATTCGCCAGCTTGCGTGCCAGGATGCCCTCGGAGAGTTCCGGGTAATCCGCCGAGACCGAGCCGCCGAAGCCGCAGCAGACGGCCGCCTCCGGCAACTCGACCAGTTCCAGTCCCATCACCCGCTCGATCAACGCGCGCGGCTCCTCCTTCAGTCCCAGAACGTTATGTGACTGGCAGAAGTTGTGGTAGGTCACCGGCTCGCCACCGGGCGCGGCGAGCGCGCCATCGGGCAGGCACGCGACTCTCGTCAGGAACGAAGTCAGGTCCAATGTCCGGGCTGCGAGCGCTGCGGCGCGGGACTGCCATGCCGGATCGTCCGCGAATAACTGCTGGTAATCGTGGGTGATCGCAACCGCGCAGGAGGCCCCCGCCGTGACGATCCAGTCGGCGTCCGCCGCTTCCAGCCCCTCGATCGTCGCCTTCGCCATCACCTTGGCGCGCAGCCAGTCGCCGGAGTCGAAGGCGGGCAGGCCGCAGCAGTGCTGGCTCACCGGCACGACGACATGCGCGCCACACGCCTGCATCACCCGCACCGTCGCTTCCGCCATCGGCGGGAAGAGGCGGTCGGTGAAGCACTGGATGAAGTAGGCGACCCGTGTGCCCGTCGCGCCGGTTTCCAGCAGCGGCGGCGAGAGCAGCGGCGCGTCCGGGACGCCTTCAGTTTGGCCACCGAAGAGGCGTTCGCGCGCGGGTTCCTTCGCCGGGATGGGCAGGCTGCGCCAGTTCTGGTAGCGATCCATGCCCGGCAGATGCGGCAGGAAGCCGTCCGGCCCGGCGAGCGGCGTACCGAGGCGACCGGCGAGGCGAGCCGCCTTGTCAAAGAGCGCCGCGCTGGTCCAGAGTTCCAATGCCGGTCGCTTATACCAGGGCAGGCCGAACTCCGCGACCGTCCGGCGGCGGACTTCGAGTATCTGCTGCGGTAGCGGGATGGCGACCGGGCATACCGTCGCGCAAGCGTTACAGGAGACGCAGAGCGACTGCGGACCCGCCGCGTTCTCCCAGCCATTGTGGAAGCCGGTATTCACCAGCCCGATCGCGCCCGTGTAGATGTAGCCGAAGGCGTGGCCGCCGACCACCTGATAGGGCGGGCAGACGTCCGCGCACGCGCCGCAGCGGATGCAGCGGAGGGCGTCGCTGAAGATGTCATCCTCGCGCATAGCCATCCGCCCGTTGTCGACGAAGACGTAGTGCATCTCCTTGCCGGGGCGGTCGGGGCCGGTGACGAAGGTCGAGTAGACGGAGATTGCCTGCCCGGTCGCGGAGCGCGCGAGCAGCCGCAGTTGGAGCATCGCATCCGCCATCGTCGGCAGCAGTTTCTCGTAGCCGACGACAACGACATGCACATCGGGGATCGAGGTGACCAGTTCGGCATTCCCCTCGTTAGTAACGAGCAGCATCGCGCCCGTCTCGGCGATCAGCGCGTTCGCGCCCGAGATGCCGAGGTGCGCGGCGAGGAAGTCCTGCCGGAGTGTCCGCCGCGCCGCCGCCACCTGCCCGGTGATGTCGTCCGGCTGGAGATCCTCGCCCGTCGCGGGGGAGAGCAGGCGGGCCGTGTCGAAGCGGTCCATGTGGATAGCGGGGGCGATGATGTGCGAGGGGCGGTCATGCGCCAGTTGCACCAGCCATTCGCCGAGGTCGGTCTCGACGATGCGGATGCCGCGCTCCTCGAGATACGGCCCGAGGCCGATCTCCTCCGTGACCATCGACTTCGACTTCGTCAGCCCGGTGATCCCCTTGCGCGCGCAGAGGTCGGCGATGTACCGATTGGCGTCCTCCGCGCTCGTGCTCGCGTAGACGATCGCGCCGTTGCGCTCGGCGTTCTCCTTGAAGGTGGCAAAGTAGCCCGGCAAATCGTCGATTACCGCGTCCTTGACCGCCGCGAGCCGGTCGCGCAGTTCCTCAAATGTGTGGCCGGAGCGTTCCAATGCGGCCCCGGCGGCCTGCTCCTCTGCGCCGGTGCTCTCGAACGTGCCGGTCGGCGCGGGGCCCTCGCCGTAGGTCTCGCCCGCATCCTCGCTGTCGGCATACTCGGCGAAACTGGTGTCGCGCCCGTTGCGCCAGTTCCGCTGGAAGCGGAGCAGGCCGGCACGCATCCGGTCGTTGGTCATCGCCGCGCGATAGCGCTCCGCGAAGGGTTCCGGCGCATGATGGTCTGCCACCGCGCCGCGCGGTTTCGCGCGCTCATCCGGCGGTGTCAGCACCCGCCTGATGCGCGCGACGCCGACGGTCGCCGCGAGCCCGACACCGAGTGCCAGCCAACCGCGATGACGGCGGGCGCCCCGATCCTTATTCGCCTGCATGATTGCGCTCCCCGCTTCCGCCACCGGACGCCGCTTCCTTCTCGTCTCCCGTCAGATCGAGCAGCACGACCCGCAGTTCCGCCGGGCCGTGCGCGCCGACGCTCAGGCTCATCTCGATGTCCGCCGTCCGGCTCGGGCCGGTGATGAAGGAGGCGTACCGCCCTGCGCGTGCGCCGTCCGCCCCCATGAAGCGGTCGCGCAGCCACGCCCCGGCCTCATCGAGGCCCGGCACCAGCCGCTCCGCCGGCAGCACGACGATGTGCCGGTGCGCGAGCATCCGCACGAGGCGGTCTTCGAGGCCGTCCGCGATCAGGTACGAACCCGCCTCCGCGACGCCGAGCGAGGCCCCGGAGATGCCGACCGCCGCCGGGCCGAAGGTCGCCGCCGGGTCCGTCGCATCAATCGGCGTGAGCGTGATGCCGCGCGCCTCCAGGCGATCTCGCAGCGCCGGAAACGTCTCCGCCAATGTGGGAGCCAGCACGACGCGCCGCACCTCGGGCGCGACGGACGCCGCCAATTCGGCGGCGAGATCGGCGACGGCATCGAGCGTCGTCGCCCGGAGCACCGTCACGCCGAGCCGGCTCACCATTGCAGTGAAGCGGCGCTGAAGAAGATCGCGCGCCGCAGATATGGAGTGAGCGTGAGATTGAGAGAGATGTACAGTCACTGATCGATCCCCTTGCGGTATCCCAAAGGGCGAAACGGCCACACCGGACGGCATCGCACGGTCAGTTCCACGACCGGCGATACTCTACATCCTTTCCCGGCGCATCGCTACCGATTCTTCGCGCCACCACGTCGTATACTCGCGCAAGACGTCATGCTGCCAGCAGAGCTAACGGAGGTGATTTGATGGCTGAGAACGCGGCATCGTTGCTGGTTGATCTCGATTGGCTCGACCGTCAGACCGCCCCCGTGCTGCTCGTCGATGCGCGCCCGGCGGACGACTACGCGGCGGGGCATTTGCCGGGGGCAATCAATCTCGACACCTTCTTCTACGTGAACGAGCACACCGACCCCGAGGGGCTGAAACGGATCGAAGCCGACTGGGCGCGGATGCTCGGCGAGGCGGGCATCACCCCCGAGGATCGCGCCGTCTTTTACGACGCGGGCACGCAGAACTACGCGCCGCGCGGGGCGTTCATGCTGCGTTACCTCGGCCATCGGGAGAGTTATGTGCTGCACGGCGGCATCGCGGGCTGGCGGGCGGCGGGCCGTGATCTGACGCACGAGCAGCCCACACGCCAGCCCACGCCGGGCGTCAGCTACCCCATTCACCCACGGCGCGCGATGATCGCCTCGGCGGACGAGGTCGCGGCGGCACTGGATGATCCCGGCGTTGTCGTTGTGGATGTACGAGCCGTGGAGGAATATCGCGGCGAACGGGAGATGCAGGGAAATCCACGGCTGGGGCGACTGCCGGGCGTGGCGTACGTCGAGTGGACGAGCCTGCTCGAAGAGAAGGAGCGGTACAAAGACCCGGCGGAGATGCGCGCGATCCTCGCGGCGGCGGGCGTCGCGCCTGAGAAGGAGGTGATCGTCTACTGCCAGCGGAGCCACCGCGCGACGAACACCTACACCGCGCTGAAGCATCTCGGCTACCCGAACGTGCGTGTGTACATCGGTTCGTTCTACGAGTGGTCGCGACGGACAGATTTGCCCATCGAGCAACCGATGGAAGACTGACGATCAAGGTCGGTGGTGCGGGTGCCCTCTGGGCAGATTCCAGCCTGTTCTCTCGCAGGCTGGAAGCCTGCCACCACCAGAAAGCCCGCGCGGGCACACGAAAGAGCCGCCCAGTCAGGCGGCTCCGTTGTTGTATCAGTCGATAGGGATTAGACCGGCGAGCGGCCACCGGTAACTGCACGGACGATCCACGTCAGGACCAGCGCGCCGATGAAGGCGACCACGATCGAGCCGACTAAGCCGACGGTCGCGTTGACGAAGAGGCCGACGACGATGCCGCCGACGAAGGCGCCAATCAATCCGACGATCAGGTCAGAAACGAGATTGCCGCCGCCCGAACCGGCGACCATGTGGGCGAGCCAGCCAGCGATCAGGCCGACGATAATCCAGCCGATCAGGCCGAGGCCGAAGTTAATCTTGGCGAACTCCATCAGTACCATGCCCGAAACCTCCTACCTGAAGGAAAACAACCGACGTACCGTGCGTGGATAACGCAATCATCGTGCCATGACAGCGGGGCAGTAGCCGGATGCCTGCTGCCCGTTCTCCGGTGGTATAGTGGAGTGAAGGGGCGATCGATCCAAATGTGATCCATCACCGTCCACGCCGCAATCCTCGACACAGCGCGATACAGGCGCCGGGGCACGGCGCCGCAGGCAGCGAATGGGCCGTTCCGCGCTCCCGGCCCGCGACTGGCAAGGAGGAGAAACGATGGCCCAGCAACGTCCGGTGGAGCGCGAAGTGACCTGCGTCAAGAAACATCCGCAGCTCGACCGCCACAAGGGGATCACCCACCTCGGTGGCAAGGGGTGGCAGATGACGCGCTGGCAAGTGACCGCCGCGATCAACTCCGGTGGGGAGACCTTCTACACGCAGGTGGACGGCAAGCGGGCGGTGCTCCAGGTCGTCGATGACCCGGAGGCCGCCTATGTGCGCGCTGTCATTGACGACCAGTGGTCCGATGACCTGCTTGCCCTCCCCGAGTGCCCGACCATCGCTCCCCCCCCGCGCACGCAACCGCAGCGATGAACGCTCCACGCAGGCGCATCCCTCCCGCCTGCTATACTGCGTGCCAGACACCGGGAAGACGAGACGAAACAGCGAGAAGGGGGCAGCGATGGAACTGAAACTATCGACCGCGATGAGCCGGCTGGGGACGGAGACCGCTTTCGAGGTGCTGGCGAAAGCGCGGGCGCTGGAGGCACAGGGGAAATCGGTCATCCATCTGGAAATCGGCGAGCCGGATTTCGACACGCCCACGCACATCGTCGAGGCCGCGAAGCGCGCGCTGGACGAGGGGTACACCCACTACGGCCCGGCGGCGGGACTGCCCGAACTGCGCGAGGCAATCGCGCACGAAATCGCCACCAGCCGGGGCATCGATGTCCACGCCGATCAGGTCGTCGTCACGCCGGGCGGCAAGCCGGTGATGTTCTACGCCATCCTCGCCCTCTGCGAGGCGGGCGATGAGGTGATTTACCAGAACCCCGGCTTCCCGATCTACGAGTCGATGATCAACTTCGTCGGCGCGAAGGCAGTGCCGCTGCCGCTGCTGGAAGAAAAAGGCTTCTCCTTCAGCATCGACGATTTGAAGTCCCGCATCACGCCGCGCACGAAGATGCTCGTCATCAACTCCCCCGCCAACCCGACCGGCGGCATCATCCCGCTGGAAGACCTGAAGGAGATCGCCGCGCTGGCGGTGAAGCATGATTTCTGGGTGCTGACGGACGAGATTTACTGCCGCCTGCTCTACGAAGGCACGCATACCTCGATCGCCGCGCAGCCGGGCATGGCGGACCGCACGATCATCCTCGACGGCTTCTCCAAGACCTACGCGATGACGGGCTGGCGGATGGGATATGGCGTCATGCCGCTCAATCTCGCGCCGAGCATTATCAAACTGATGGTCAACTCGAACTCCTGCACCGCGTCATTCTCGCAGCGCGCGGGCGTCGCGGCGATCACCGGCCCGCAGGACGAGGTAGACCGGATGCGCGCCGAGTTCCGGCGGCGTCGGGACGCGGTCGTCGGCGCGCTCAATGCCATCCCCGGCGTACGCTGCGAGTTGCCGAAGGGGGCATTCTACGCCTTCCCGAATGTCTCCGGCACCGGCCTGAGCGAGCGCGAGATCGCCGACCGCCTGCTCTCCGAGGCGGGCGTCGCCACTCTCGCGGGCACGGCGTTCGGCGAGTACGGCGCGGGCTACCTCCGCCTCTCTTACGCAAACTCGATGGAGAATCTGATGGAGGCGACCCGCCGCATCGGCCAATTCGTCGAAAGTCTCGCGGCCGTCCCGGCGGACTGAAGCGCAAGTCCCTAAACCACCAAGACACCAAGGACACCAAGAGGGGATTCTTCTTTCATTTCCTTGGTGTTCTTGGTGCTCTTGGTGTCTTGGTGGTTCACTTTCCCTTGTTCCGTCAGTCGTCGCCGTGGGCGGGGGTTGCTTCCGTCGCGGTGAGGGTCGGGACGGCGCTGTCGGTAGGGAGGTGGATAGATTTCCATGCCCAGATCAGCAGCACTCCGTAGAGCACCGCGTCCATCCCGAAAATCGTCCGAAGGCTCCCCGTCGCGTCCGTCACCGCGCCCGCCACGAAGGGGGCGGCGGCATTGCCGATCATCGCCAGGCCGCCGAGGGTGCCGAAGGCGGTCAGCTTCCATTGCTCCGGCAAGGCGCGCGCCGCGATCGCGTACGCCAGCGTCGTGTTCCCCCCGATGAAGATGTCCAGCATCGGCCGCAGGAAGAGGAGTTGCCACCACTGCTGGGCGAGGGTAATCGGGATGAGCACCAGGCAGCCGCCGGTCAGGGTGATGAGCAGGAGGTTGCGCGGGCTGCGCCCCCGGCTGAGGCGGCCCATCGTGGTAGCGGCGATGGCGGCGGCGACCGAGCCGATGGTGATGACGGCGCCAGAGATGGTGCCGAGCAGGCGGTCGGGGGCGTGGAGATGCTGGACGTAGAGGGGGATGAGGGGGCCGAAGGTGCGCTCGATGAAGCGGATCGAGACGAGCGTCACCATGATCGCCAGGAAACCGGGCAGGTGGGCGAGGACGGAGAGCGAGGCGCGCTCCTTGCGCTTCGGCGTCGCCGCCCGGTCGTGCGCGGAATCGAAGAGCCAGAAGAAGACAAGCGAGGCGATGATACTGAATCCGCCCGAGACGAAAAAGGTCTCGCGCAAGCCGATCGTGTCCGCCAGGCTGCCGCCGAAGATGGGGCCAAGGGCGGCGGCGATGAACTGGGTCGATTGCAGAGTGCCGATCGCCTGCGAGATGCGCTCCCTCGGCACGGTGATCGAGAGGACGGCGAGTGCGAAGGAACTGAAGCCGGAGAAGACGCCGAGCAGGATGCGCAGCGCCAGCAACTGCCAGATGTTCGTCACCAGCCCCATCATGCTCAAGAGGACGATATAGGCGACCAGCGAGCGCATAATCATCAGTTTATTGCCGGTCCGCTCGCCGACGCGCACCCAGAACGGGGTGAGGATGCCGCCCAGGAGCGGACTGATACCGACGAGCAGCCCGGACCAGAGCGCGGCCCGGTTCGGGTCGTGGACACCGAGGCGTTCGACGTACTGCGGCAGGAAGGGCATGACGAAGGTGAAACTGAGGAAGGAAATCAGGACGGCGGCGTAGATCGCCCACTGGTTGCGCTGCCACGGTTCCCAGGTATTCGGGCTCCAGCGCGAGAACGCGCGGCTCTCATTCCCTGTGGACGACATGATGGCGGCCTCCCGCACCTGACCATGACGGTGACTGTGACTCGCCCGGTCCGGCCGGGCGCGGCACCCACAGCGTACGGCTTTGCCCGCGAGACTGCAAACAGCGGCGTGCGGGAACCACCGGCACGCACAGCACGTCCTTTACGCAGGGCCGGGCGATGAGTACAGTATCCTCGACACCCGGGACCCGGCAATGCAGCGCCCACAGCCGCCGTGCCGCGCCATCAGAGCCGCGCGTGCGGTGGGCGCACGAATCATGACCCGTCATCCGCCGTGTCGCGGCGTGAGAGATCATCGGGAAGGAAGACATGACATGGCAGACGCGCGGCCCCCCGGCGAACCATCACAAATGCCGGACGCGGCGGAAACGGTCATCCCCGCCGCGAGCACGACCCCGGCTTCGCTCTTCGGGGATCGCTATCGGATCGAGCGGGTGATCGGCGAGGGCGCCTTCGGACGGGTCTATCTCGCCTTCGATACCCGCCTGCGGCGCAATGTCGCGGTCAAGGAACTGCTCTCCAGCCGGGAGACGACCGACCACGCGATGTACGAGCGCTATCTTGAGCGGTTCCAGCGCGAGGCGCGCGCCACGGGTACGATCCAGCAGCCGACCGTCGTCACCGTCTACGACCTCCATGTGGACGCGGCGGGCAATAACTACCTCGTGATGGAGTACGTGGACGGCACCAATCTGCGCGACCTGCTCACACAAGTCGGTACCTTACCTGTCGGGCGCGCGATTGCCATCGCCACCGATCTCGCGCGCGCGCTGGAAGCGATCCACGAGCAGGAGATCGTCCATCGGGACATCAAGCCCGCCAATATCATGATTACCCGGCGCGGCGTGGCGAAACTGATGGATTTCGGCATCGCCCAGGTCGGCCACGAGAGTCTGCGCACGCAGGTCGCCTCCGGCCACCCTGGCACGCCGATCTACATGAGCCCAGAGCAGGCGAGCGGCTACGGCTACATCGACGGCCGCTCGGACCTCTACGCACTCGGCCTGATCCTCTACGAGATGCTCGCCGGGGAGCCGTACGCGCGCCGCCGCCGTCCGCTCGGCACGGTGCGGGGCGACCTGCCGCCGCAACTGGTGGCGGTGGTGGACCGGCTGATGGCGAAGGAGATCGACGCCCGCTATCAGAGCGCGTCCGATGTGCTGGCGGACCTCGAAGCGCTCGGCACGACCCTGACTCCGAACGCGCCGGACGCCTACCCGCTACCGGACGCCGACAAGACGCGCGTCGCGCCACCGACAGCGGGCTGGCCGACAGGCACGAGCGCCACCATGCCGCCCCCGGCGGGTGTGCCCTCGTCATACGGCGGGCCGTCGTCGCAGCCTCCGGTTGGTGCGCCCGCGTACGGAGCGAGCGCGCCACCGGGCACGACCGGCACGGGCAGCTTCTCGCCGCCTATCTACCCGGCCGTGCCCGGCTACGGCCCGCCGCCCTCCAGGCAACCACCACGACGGAATCGCGGGCTGCTCTTCGGCATCGGCGGCGCGCTCGTCGCCATCGTCGCCGTGGTCGCGGGCATCTACCTCTTCTCCTCGGGCGGCGGCAACGGCCCGGCGACCGCGACGGTCAGACAACCGACGACCGCGCCCGCCGCCACATCGACGACTGCCGCCACCGCGCGCGCCACCACGCCAGCAACGACAGCGCCCACGCTGGCCCCGGCGACCGCAGTAGCGACCCGCCCGCCCGCCACGCTCCCCCCGGCGACGACCGCTGCTTCGACGGTCGGCCCCACCGTCGCAGTAACGCCCGGCCCGAACGGCCTGACGACCTTCGTTGACCCGAAAAAACTCGTCCGGCTGCAATACCCCAGCGCGTGGAAGCCAACCCGGCTGACCGACGACAACACAAACGTGATCGAGCTCGATGGCCCGGACAACCTCTTCTTCTGGGCCTATGTGGACGACCCGCAGCAGGGCACGATCACCGACGAGATTAACATCATCAAGAAGAACCAGGATGCGAGCACTGACTTCACCTACACAGGCCAAACGATCACCGATCTCACCATCGGCGGGGAGCAGGCGAAATCGATCGCCTACACCTTCGCCTCCAAGGCGGACGCGGCCAGCAGCGGCCCCGGTCAGTGGTGGATCGCCAACCACGGCGGTAAGCAGTTCTCGTTCCGCTCGAACTACTCCGGCAACCACCAGGCGGAGATTAACGTCATCCTCGGCTCCGTCGTCTTCGCGACCAACGGCGCGTTCGCCAACACCACGACCTGGACAGACCCGAAGGGACTGGTGAAATTGCAGTACCCGAACGGCTGGACGGTCACGACGGATGCGAACGTCAAGAGCAACGTCCTCCAATTGAATGGGCCGGACGGCACCTTCTTCTACCTGGACATCTACGATCCGCAGACGGCGGCCAATCTCAACGACGAGATCGCTGATGTCCGCAGTGGGCACGCGAAGGACACGACGCTCACCTACACGGATGGCCCCGTAGGTGACACGAACGTGGGCGGCGAACCGGCGAAGACCTTCCCCTACACCTACGTGACGAAGAATAAACCGGGCGCGGCGACGCTCACCGGATCAGTCTGGGACGTCAACCACAACGGCAAGGAATACCTCATCACTGGCGACACCAACACCGCACACAAGGCGGAGGTCGACGCCATCGTGAGCTCGATCACCTTTCTGAAGTAGTTCGAAGTTCGGAGTTCGGAGTTCGGTGTATCCCTCTTCGAACATCGAACTCCGAACTCCGAACTTCCCCCCGCGTTGACAGCAGATAGCCGCGAGTGCTACAACCGGGGTACGATGAAGCCAGCACAGCGACTGCGACGGCGTCGTGCGTCCAAAGGCGGGGGTACGGGAGCGTGGAGCGGCATCGAGCCGGAACCGCGCGGTCGGTGGACGCGGATGCGTGCTGGGACGAGGGATGAAGGGAGAAAGCAATGATGAACGCGATGGATGAAATGAAACGGCGCGCCCTTTCGCGGCGCGGCTTCCTCGGTGGGGTCGCAGCGAGCGCGGCGGCAGCCATCCTCGCTGCCTGCGGCGGCAGCGCGACGAGCACGCCCGCACCGGCAGCCAAGCCGACGACGGCCCCGGTCCCGGCCCCGACGACGGCGAGCGGCGCGGCGCCCACGACGGCAGCGGCTGCTTCGAGCGCCGCGCCAACAACGGTGCCCGCCACGACCGGCACGACCGCGCCGACTGCGGCTGCCGTAGCGACCTCGGCCAACACGACCGGTTCGGCGGCCGCGCCGACCACGGCAGCGAGTTCAGCGGCAGCCGGGCAGGGTAAGCCGGGCGGCAGCATCCTGATCGGCACCCTCGGCGAGGCGAAGACGATCAACCCCTTCCTCTCGAACGAGTCCGAGGGCGATTGGCGCATCAAGATGCTCTTCGACCAATTCGTGCGCCTCAAGCCGGACACCTTCGAGCCGAAGGCCGGGCTCGCCAAGTCGTGGAAGATCGATAACCTTACCTTCACCTTCACATTGCAGGACGCGAAGTTCTCGGACGGCAGCGATCTGACGGCGGACGATGTCGCCTTCACGATGAAGGGCATCCTCGCCAAAGCGACCGCCAGCCCGCGTGCATCGAAACTGATTTCCATTCAGGGCGCGAAGGAATACTCGGCCGGTTCCGCGCCCGACGTGGCAGGGATCAAGGTCGTGGACCCGAAGACGCTCGTGGTGACGCTCGCCACGCCGGACGCCTCCTTCCTCATCAACATGCGCTACGTCAGCCCGGTGCCGAAGAAACTGCTGGACGGTAAGGACCTCACGAAGGACGCGTTCTTCCAGAAGCCGGTCGGCGCGGGGCCGTTCACGTTCGTTTCCTGGAATGTCGGTGGCGATTTCATCGCCCAGCGCAACCCGAACTACTACCAGAAGGGCCTCCCCTACCTCGACAAGTTCACCCACCGCACGATCCCGGACGCGCAGAGCCTCGTCAACTCGCTCCTTTCCGGCGATATTGACGCCTCCAACTACCCCAGCCCCGCCGGTGCGGACAAGCTGAAGGCGAACAAGGACCTCAATGTCGTCGTGCCGCCCTTCAACTCGCCGGACGGTTGGACATTCAACCTCAAGAATCCCTGGCTGGCGAAGAAAGAGGCCCGGCAAGCCGTGGCCTACTGCATGGACATGGTGCAGTTCTCCAAGGATTCGCTCTATGGCCTCGGCAAGCCGGGCAACGGGCCGATTGCGCCGGGCAACGCGCTCTATGACCCGTCGCTGAAGCCCTATACCTTCGACCTCGAGAAGGCGAAGTCGCTCATTAAGACGGCAGGAACGCCGCCGAGCGATATCTCCTTCATCGTCAATAAGGGGAACGTACTGCGCGAGGACTTCCTCACCTTAACGCAGGCGCAACTCCAGAAGGCGGGTTGGAACATCAAGGCGGACGCCATCGAGTACGCAGTCGCGACGGATAAACTGACGCGGAAGGACTACGATGTCTTCGGCGCGGGCGTTGACGGCACGACCGTGGATGCGGGCTCGCTCTACGACACGTATTCCACAACCGGCTCGCAGAATTTCAGCAACTACAGCAACCCGCAACTCGACGCGTTGCTGACCCAGGCGAAGCAGGCGCTGACGGTTGATGCCCAGAAACCGCTGTACAAGCAGATCCAGGCGATCATCCAGGAGGATGTACCCACCTACTACGCCTGGTATCGCCCCTTCCTCCATGCCACCAAGAAAAAGTTCGCGGGGTATGTGGACAGTGCGGACACCGGCGGCATCTTCTACGAACTCGAGCAGTGGTACGTCAACGGGTAGGGGGAACCTCACCCCCAACCCCCTCTCCATTGCGATGGAGAGGGGGAGCATCAATGCAGGGATTCAGGGGAAAGGGATGGTGGATGAGCGGCGTAGGCGCATATATGACCCGCCGGGTATTGCTGCTCATTCCGCTGCTCATCGGCTTGAGCATCGTGATGTTCGCGCTCGTCCATCTCGCACCCGGCGACCCCGTCCGCGCCTTCATCTCGGAGGGCAACGCTGATCCGGGATTTATCGAGCAGACGCGCAAGAATCTCGGCCTCGACCAGCCGCTGCCGGTGCAATACGCCACCTATCTCGGTCATCTCGTGCGCGGCGACCTCGGCACCGCCTATACCTTCAACAGCAAGCCCGTTCTCGAACTGATTATGGGCCGGATCGGCGCGACCGTGGTGCTGCAAGGAATTTCGCTGGGGATTGCCTTGCTCATCGCCATCCCCCTCGGCATCCTCTCCGCCACGAAGCAATACAGCGTCCTCGATAACACGACGACGGTCGGCTCATTCATCGGCCTCGCCATCCCGAACTTCTGGCTGGCGCTCCTGCTGCAACTCTACCTGAGCGTCCAACTGCACTGGCTGCCGACGATCAGCACCGGGCAGGCACAGGCGCCCTTCCCAGGGCGGATCAAGTTTTTCGTCATGCCGGTG
Source organism: Thermomicrobiales bacterium (assembly GCA_051002645.1). Taxonomy (GTDB): domain Bacteria; phylum Chloroflexota; class Chloroflexia; order Thermomicrobiales; family JALYUS01; genus JALYUS01. The sequence goes on along the minus strand of JBPCMC010000082.1, from coordinate 1,623 downwards.
ATCGTCCTCGCGTTGCCGTCCATCGCCTACTTCGCCCGCTTCATGCGCTCCGCGATGCTCGAGGTGATGCGCCAGGATTACATGACGAGCGCGCGGGCGAAGGGGCTCTCCAATCGTGCCGTCCTCTATCGACACGGGCTGCGCAATGCCCTCGTCCCGATGGTGACCGTCTCCGGGTTGCAGATCTCGCGCATCCTCGGCGGCGCGGTGATCATCGAGCAGATTTTCGCCTGGCCGGGCCTCGGCCTGCTCGCGTACGATGCGATCACGCGGCGCGATTATCCGGTGATCCTCGGCGTCACCATGGTCGCCGGGGCGTTCGTGATGGTGATCAATATCCTGATCGATTTCGTCTACGTGCTGGTCGATCCGCGCGTCTCGCTGACCGGGCAGAGCGCGGCGGGAGGGTGATGAGTAACGAGTAACGAGAAGCCGGAACCCTCGTTACTCGCTACTTGTTACTTCGTTCTGAGGAGCGGTGATGTCACAGACGACGAATATCTCGCGGCAGGGGGTGGCGACCGACGCGGAGGCGCGCGGCCTCGCGGCGGTGCAACCGCGCCGGAGCGTCGTGCTACGCCGCTTCCGCGAGAACAAACTGGCGGTGGCCGGATTGATCGTCATTGCGCTGATGTACGCTATCGCCATCGCCGCGCCGCTCATCTCCCGCTACGACGCGAACGTGCAGAACCCCGGCTTCCGCTCCAAGCCGCCCTCCGCCGAGCACTGGCTGGGCACGGACCGCAACACACGCGATGTCTATGCCCGCCTGATCGTCGGGGCGCGCGTCTCGCTGAGCGTCGGCTTCACGGCGGTGCTGATCATCATGAGCGTCGGCACGGCGCTCGGCGCGATTGCCGGTTTCTTCGGTGGCTGGGTCGATGCGGTGATTATGCGCTTCACCGACATCCTCTTATCGATCCCGCAAATCCTGCTGCTCATCTCCGCCGCCGCGCTCTTCAAGGCGGGACTGCAAACGACGGTGATCGTCATCGGCCTCACCTCGTGGCCGGGCGCGGCGCGGCTCGTGCGCGGGCAATTCCTCTCGCTGCGCAATCAGGAGTTCGTCACGGCGGCGCGGGCAATCGGCGCGACGCCGTTGCAGATCATCCGGCGGCATCTCTTCCCGAACACGCTCGCCGTCATCATCGTCGAGGCGACGCTCTGGCTCTCCTATGCCATCCTGCTGGAGGCGGCGCTCTCCTACCTCGGCCTCGGCGTGCAGATTCCGACGCCGTCGTGGGGGAACATGCTTCAGCAGGGGCAGACGGAACTCCTCAATGGCGCGTGGTGGCTGACCCTCTTCCCCGGCATGGCGATCTTCATCACCGTCCTCGCCTTCAACCTGATGGGCGACGGCCTGCGCGACGCGCTGGACCCGCGCCTACGGCGGCGATAATCCGGTAGTTCCTGTCGTAGTGCTCTCATACCTCGTCACGACAAGGGGGTCTCCCGCAATCCCGATGATGCCGAAATGATTTGGGACCGTGATAAGGCCCTAGTGCTTGCTCAGGAGACCTCTTTGAGCATTATCGGGACGGCGTCGTTTCTGTCAGTTTCAGCCGGGCTGCTCCGCCCGCGTTGTTGTTCATTCTGCCGCCAAACCACCATGCTCGACTGCCT
>JBPCMC010000081.1:0-3807 GCA_051002645.1 Thermomicrobiales bacterium | reverse complement strand
GATGCGCTCCTGCCGCGCGATCGTTTCGTGCTGGGCGATGACGAGCCGAATCAGGTCATCACGGCTGGCGTTCTTCAGGTCCATCATCCGCGCAGCATACCGCCTCCCCTCATCCCTGAACAGATACGTGGGGGCATCCCGCATTGCCCGCGTCGATCCAACCTGCTAGGCTTTCATCAACGTGGCGGCAGGAAATGACGGAAGGAGGCCGGGTTGGCGACTGCGACGACCGCTGAGGAATCGAAGCCCGGCGCCGAGATCAACGACTTGATGACCTCCACCGAATATGTCGAGAGCCTGAAGGACGGGCGGCAGGTCTATCTCTACGGCGAGCGGGTGGAGGATGTCACCACCCACCCTGCCTTCCGCAACGCGACGCGCTCCATCGCCCGGCTGTACGACACGCTGCATGATCCCGCGCAGCGCGATCTGCTCACGGCGGTGGACGATTACGGCATCCGCACGCACAAGTTCTTCAGGCCCTCCAAGACGCCGCAGGAACTGCTCGAAGCGCGCGAGGCGATTGCTGCCTGGGCGCGGCTCAGTTACGGCTTCATGGGGCGCACCCCGGATTACAAGGCGGCGTTCATGGCGAGCCTCGGCGCGAACCCCGGCTTTTACGCGCCCTACGACACGAATGCGCTCAACTGGTACAAGAAGTTCGCCTCGCGCGGGCTTTTCCTCAATCATGTGCTCGTCAATCCGCCGGTGGATCGCAAGAAGCCGATTCACGAGGTAGTCGATGTCTTCATCCATCTCGTCAAGGAGCGCGACGACGGCATCATCGTCAGCGGCGCGAAGATGCTCGCCACCGGCTCGGCGATCACGCACGCCACTTTCGTCGCGCAGAACAGTTCCGCCAATCTGGAGAAGGGCAAGGCGGAGGATTTCGCCCTCGTCTTCATCGCGGATATGGACACACCGGGGGCGAAACTGCTCTGCCGCAACTCGTACGAGGACAAGGCGATCAGCCCCTTCGATCACCCGTTGTCCAGCCGCTTCGACGAGAACGACGCCGTCCTGCTCTTCGATAACGCTTTCATCCCCTGGGAGAACGTACTGGTCTACCGCGATGTCGAGCGCGCCAACACCTTCTATCGCGGCTCGGGCTTCTTCAGCCGCTACAACCTCCAGTCGGGCACGCGCCTCGGCGTCAAGCTCGACTTCATGGCCGGCCTCTTCGCCAAGGGGATTGCGGCCAATGGCACGGACGAATTTCGCGGCGTGCAGGTGGCATTGGGCGACATCATCGGCTGGCGCAACCTGATCTGGGCGCTGACGCTCGTGCTATGCATGGACCCGCAACCCGGCCCCGGCGACAGCGTCATCCCGAAGACGGAGAACGCGGCGACGCTGCGCCTCTTCTCGCACGAATGCTGGGCGGCGATCCACTCGATCTTCGAGACCTTCCTCGGCGGCGCACCGATCGTCGCCCCGTCCAGTTACCGCGACCTGCTCAATCCCGACTTGCGTCCGCTGATCGACAAGTACTATCGCGGCTCGGAGAGCAGCGCCGAGGAGCGCGTCAAGCTCTTCAAATTAATCTGGGACGCCATCGGCACGGAGTTCGGCGCGCGGCACGAACTCTACGAGCGCAACTACTCCGGCAACAACGAACAAATCCGCCTCGATGTGCTCAATTTCGCCCGCATCAAGGGCCATCTCGGCAGCTTCACCGGCCTCGCGGAGCAATGCATGAGCGAGTACGACCTCAACGGCTGGACATCGGATACGTGGATGTGGGACGAGCAATGAGCAATGAGCAACGAGCAATGAGTGGGGAGCAAACCCCTCATTGCTCATTGCTCGTTGCTCATTGCTAAAGGAGCGAAGCGACGATGGCGAATAATCCGCTACCCGATCTGCAAATCAGCGCGGAGAACCTGCAGGAGTACCGCGACTTCTACACCCAGTTGATCGGCTTCGTGCCGCCACGCATCCAGGCACGGACGGATCTGCTCGGACGGCTCGATCCCGAACTGCTCAAGATGCAGGAGGAGATCCGCGTGCGGGCGATGTATCCGGAATGCTTTGATGTAAAGACGGCGCAACTGATGCTCTTCGGGATGCTCCTCGTCCTGCTCTCCGACGCGACGCGCCTCCATGCCATCGCCGCGCGGCGGGCCGGGGCGACGTGGGAGGAGATGAGCGCGGTCGTCAACCTCGCCTTCCTCTTCCGTGGCCTCCCCGCCGGCAACCTCGGCGCGCAGATCATCCAGGAGATTGCCAAGAGCGAAGGGGAAAGTCAAAAGTAACAAGTAACAAGTGGTACGGCGGCGACTCCACCCTTGTTACTTGTTACTTTTGACTTGTTACTGGAGGAATCGCAGTGACCGACGAACCGATCCGCGATGTCGCCCATCTCGGGCATATCGAACTGCTGACGCCGAAGCCGGACGAAAGTCTCGGGTTCTTCCGGGATGTGCTCGGCATGGAGGAGACGGCGCGGGCCGGGCAATCGGTCTTCCTGCGCGGCTGGGGCGACTACGAAATACACACGCTGAAACTGACCGAAGCGCCGACCGGCGGTGCGGGCCACACCGCATGGCGCGCGGTCAGCCCGCAGGCGCTCGAACGGCGGGCGCGCGCGCTGGAAGCGAGCGGGCGCGGCACCGGCTGGATCGATGGTGATGTCGGACATGGCCCCGCGTACCAGTTCACCGACCCGGACGGTCATCCGATGGAGATTTACTACGAGGCGGAGAAGTACCGCGCGCCCGACGAGCACCGCCCCGCGCTGAAGAACCAGCCGCAGCGATACCACGCGCGCGGCGCCGCCGTCCGCCGACTCGACCACATCAACGTCCTCTGCGCTGAGGTGACACCGAACCGCGTCTTCATGGAGCAGCAACTCGGCTTCATGAACCGCGAGCACGTCATCCTTGATGACGGCACGGAGGCGGGCGCGTGGATTTCGGTCTCCCCGCTCGTCCACGACATCGCCTACACACTGGACGCGACGCGGGCGCACGGGCGTCTGCATCACATCGCCTACTGGCTCGATAACCGCGAGGACATCCTGCGCGCGGCGGACATCTTCCTCGAAAACGGCATTTTCATCGAGACCGGGCCGTCCAAGCACGCCGTGACGCACGGCTTCTTCCTCTACTGCTACGAACCGGGCGGCAACCGCGTGGAGGTCTTTTCCGGCGGCTATCTGATCTTCGCGCCGGACTGGGAGCCGATTGTCTGGACGCAGGCCGAACGCGCCAAAGGCCAGGCATGGGGCTTGCGCCTACCGGAGACCTTCCATTCCTACGGCACCCCAGACATCGCGGTGGCGCAGTCAGACCTCCGCGATGTGCCGGTCTTCGACCCTCTGTAGTACGAGCCAATTGCGAAACCTACCCGGAATGAACCGCCAAGGACGCCAAGGACGCCAAGAGGGGAAGAGGAAAAAGATTTCTTCTTCGCGTTTCTTGGCGTCCTTGGCGTCTTGGCGGTTTTGAAATTGTTTCAAGAAAAACGACGCCCCCGCTATGCGTGAGGCGTCGTATCGGTGCGAGAGGGACGAAGCTTACTAGGTGGTGGATGGCCGGGCTACCGTCTGTGCATGCAGCTCCCGCCAACCGACTCCTGTACCATGCGTCCCGCCGCGAATATCTCGTTCCACTTCAGATTACGTCTGTCGTGGCGGACCGGATCATTTGTTTCGGCGCGGACGGTGCGTCCGCGATTGCTCGTTCAGAAGCCGCTCCCGCTTCGCCGTCGCGAGCTTCTCCGTGTCCATCGCCTTGCCGACCATCATCAGCACTGCCGCTTCGTATCCGTACATCGTTATCTGTTCCTTCCTGATCGCGTCCCTCA
>JBPCMC010000080.1:0-3459 GCA_051002645.1 Thermomicrobiales bacterium | reverse complement strand
CAGGGTCATGCCTCTTCTCCTCTCACGGGACAGGGCAAGACGACATGGAAGGTCGCGCCCTGTCCCGCCTCGCTCTCCGCCCACATCCGACCATCGTGCAACTCGACGATGCCGCGTGCGATTGCCAACCCAAGCCCGGAGCCGCCCACGGCGGAGACCATTGGGGACGCGACGCGATAGAAGCGTTGGAAGATCGCCTCGTGCTCCCCCGCCGGGATGCCGGGGCCGGTGTCATGGACCGAGAGATGCACCTCCGCCCCGGTCGCCGCGCCGTGCAGCATGATCCGGGCGTCCTCCGGCGCATAGCGATGGGCGTTCGCCAGCAAATTGACGAGCACCTGCTGCAGTCGCCGCGCATCACCGAGGCACGGAAGGGTATCCGGGAGATCGAGGTCCACCATCTGTCGCTTCTCGGTGACGAGCGTGTGGACGGTTGCAGCGGCGGTGCGCGCGATGACGCACAGATCGATGGGGGTATGCTCGATGCGGAGCATCCCGGCCTCGATCTGATTGAGGGCGAGGAGGTCGTCGATCATGACGCCGAGATATTCGGTGTTCACGCGGATGTTGCTCAGGAGGTCGCGCTCGGCGGGCTGCAATCGCTCTGCGATGCTCGCCTCGAGCATGCCCAGGCCGGCCTGCGACGCTGTGAGCGGCGTCAGCAAATCGTGCGAGACGGTCGAGATGAACTCCAGGCGTAGCCGGTCCAATTCCTCCATCCGCCCGGCCTCGGCCTGGTTGCGCTGCGCCGCCGCATGTTCCAGCGCGAGCCGCCGCGACACGATCGCCATGCCCGCCCCCACCAACCCAAGCATCACCAGACGGGAGATGAGCTGGCGAATATCGCGGGATGTCGACGACCAGAGGGGGAGCATCGTCTCGATCGTCGCGGCGATCGTTGCCAGCGCGGCCGTATAGAGCAGTGTATCGCGCAGCGTCAGGCTTGCCGCCGCCGAATCCACCGCCAGGAAGAAGAGCACGAAAATCGGGCCACCCGGCTCCGTACTGAGCAGGTAGAGGGCGCTGGCAACAAGCAAGTCCAGCAGTGCGACCCATGCGAAGGAGCGCAGATTGGGCGACCAGTGCTGCAACAGACCGATGAGCAGGTTGTACGCGATGAAGAAGAGGATGAGCGACCAGTTCGGGAGGCTGCCCCGGTTGGGCGCGGGCCGCACCAGCGTGATGAGCAGCAGGACGGCGAGCGTAATCCAACGCAGCCAGCGCAACGCCCAGTTCAGGAACCGGTACGTTTCGAGCTGGGCAGGCCGGAGATGTAACGCGAGCCTGTCCATAGGGGAAATGCCTCACATCGCGTGCCGTGCAAACACGCGGCACTAATGTCGGGCAATTTGTGTGCCACTACGAAAATAGTAAAAGTTTAACCGAGGTAATTCACTATCCCGTTGACACCGCGCATGGAGGGACCTGCGGGGAACAAGCCAGAAACTCAGGGCCGGGTGGCCCTGAGTGGGAGAGGGGAGGAGGATGTTGTCGTATGGGGAGGCTGCGGACTACGGCGCGCCACGGAAGGGCGTAGCGCCCATACCCGGATCGGCGGCCTGCGGGACGTCCGGCGCCTGGTCAAAGAAGGCGATCACCGGGCAGTTGACGACGATGTCGACCGTGACGAGCGGCAGGTCGTCCGCCGCGTGAACCACGCCCTGTGCGGCTAACTGCCGGATCTGGTTCGCGTCCGTCTGGGCCGTGTTCGCGCCCCGCGCGACCGCGTCATCGCTCCATTTGACGAGTTGCAAGTCCCACAGTGGGGTATAGAGACGGGCCAGCGCGGGGTCGCGCAACGTGGGGAAGGAATCGAGGACGTTGTGTGCGTCGCCGCCGAGACTGAGGGCCGTCAATACGTCGGCGTTCTGGAGGCTGGCGTCCTTCGTGCCGCCGCCGTCGACAATGACGTGATTCAGCCCTTGTGCGGGCGGGCCGGGCAGGCCCGTCTGCCCATTGACGAAGGCGAAGATCGAGGAGCGGGCGCCGTCCGCCGTCGTCCGGGTATTCGGCGGCGAGACCATCCCGAGCAGCGGCACGAACGTCCCACGTTCGATGGGGGCCGCGAGGGGATTAGAGGCCGAGAAGCTGTGATAGAAGATGTCCTTGCCGTGTGAGAAGGCGCGCACCATCACGAGGTCTGCGGTCATCTTCGCCGTGTCGATGCCGATCAGCCGGTCGTGCGTGTTCGTGTGCGTCGTCACATCGAACGGCCCCGCGCCGACCGCGACGATGGGGGCGTTGTAGACGACATTGCTGCCCTGCACGCGGACGAGGTCGCTGTATTTCGCATCTGCATTCGCACCGGGCGCGAAGGATGCCGGCGGGAAGCCCGTCGGGCCTGCGACAACCACGCGCGTCGGGCTGAAGTCCGGTATCCCGGCAAACGTCACCATGCCGCGGCCCAGGGTTGGATTGGACGATGTGACTTGCTGGACGGAGACGGGTGCGGCGTTCGCCAGACGGGGGGCGAAGTTGAGGCCCAGATCGCTCGCGACGCGCTCGTCGGACGCCTCGGTGATCACATACCAGACGGGCTGACCGTTGAACGTGCCCTGGAATAGAGGAGTCGTCGCGAAGTGCTTCGTCAGGTTGACGGCGAGGGTATTCTTGATCGTGAACTTGCTGGGGGAGAGCATCTCGTCCGCCGCGAGCACCGTCGTCGCCTGCATCGCGAAACCGCCCCCCACGGTCGAGAGGGCGAGGCCGCCCGCGCCGGCAAGCGTGCCCTTCAGCATCGCCCGGCGCGTGAAAGGCGTGCTCCCGATACGAATGATGCCCCGATTGCGTTGATCCTGCATGATAGATTGCTCCTGACCGTAGCGATACTGCATTGATTGTCTCTTGCGTGCTGGTGATCGAGGCGCTTCCCGATGCGCGCGATAATCCCCCTTTGTCCGGCTATAGTCGATTCGACGGCCATTGACGCGTATCAGGCAGCCGTTCCGCACCGCTGCCGCAGTGACACGGGCCGCACATCCCCGCTCCACGCTGGATAGTGTGGGGCCGGATGATCGGGCCGGAATCGACCATCGGGGTTCAGTATGTGTGTGAGAAGTCAACATGCACGTAAATATGCGGGTTAATATCGGTAGCAATCGGTGAATAACAGTAAACGGCGCGTTGGTCCCCATACGGAGGTGTATGCGGAACGGAGGTCATGTCACCGCCTGCCCGACGAGTGATTTAGAGACGGTTACATAACCCGACGGGGAAATGAACCGCCAAGCCGCCAAGGACGCCAAGAAATACGAGGAAAAAGAAGAAAATTGGTCTTCTCTTCTCTTTCCCTCTTTCCCTCTTGGCGTCCTTGGCGGTTTTGAAACTGTCTCTTAATGCATCTGGTCGCCGTCCACGTTGCCCGTAGCGGATCGGCGGTTGCCTATGCAGGGAGCGGCGCATGATAACGCAGCAGTTCGCCCATGCTCCCAGCGTGATCGGTCTTGCCCAGAGGTCGTC
>JBPCMC010000079.1:0-6515 GCA_051002645.1 Thermomicrobiales bacterium | reverse complement strand
GGCATCGGCGGTGCCAATGGCAGCGGCAACGGCGGGGCGGGCGGGGCGGGCATCGGTGGCGCCCTCTCCAACGCCGGTTCCTCGGTGATCGGTAATGCCACCATCGCCGCGAACAGCGCGAGCCAAGGCACTGGCGGCTTCGCTGGATCGAGTACTCCGTCCGGTGTGAACGGCGCAAACGGCGCCGCCACTGGAGGCGGAGTCGCCAACACCGGCGTCCAGCAACTGCGCGCCACCAACACGCTGCTCTCCGCCAACACCGGCGGCACGACCAGTAACTGCTCCGGCACGATCACAGACGGCGGCCACAACCTCGAGTTCAACACAAATACCTGCGCCTTCACCATCGCCTTCCAACACGGCAACCCGAACCTCGATACCCTGAAGAGCAACGGCGGCCCGACCCAGACGATGGCTCTTCTATCCGGCAGCGCCGCCAAAGATACCGCTGATCCCACTGCCTGCGCCGCCCCGCCGACCAGCGGCAAGGATCAGCGCGGCCTCGCCCGCCGGACGGACCTCTGCAGCATCGGCGCGTACGAGGCCGATGTCGCCATCCCGAATCCAGTACCACCCAGTCGCGGCCCGTCCGGTGGCGGCATGCCGGCCCCCGTCCCCCTGCCGCGCGTGCAACCCGGCAATGGCGGTGGCCCCCCAGCCGCGCTCCCGCCGCCGCGCCCCTAGCGCGCATTGGCTCCCCTTCCCGAAACGGGAAGGGGCCGGGGATTAGGGAGCCAGCGCCCGCGCGATGGCGGCGGCGACGCGCGCATTGTTGAGGACGAGCGCGACGTTCGCGGCGACGCTCCGCCCGCCCGTCCGCTCGCGCACCTGATCGAGGACGAAGGGCGTCCACGCCGCGCCGGTGACGCCGCGCCGCGTCGCCTCCGCCACCGCCTGTGCGGTGATCCCCTCGATGTACGTCGCATCGAGCGCCTGCGCCGCGGGGATCGGCACGGCGACGACGATTCCACCCCCGCCGAGCGCCCAATGCCGCACCGCCACCGCTGCCACCTCATCCGCCGTATCGACGCGCACCGGCACATCGACGCCGCTGTCCGGCGTGTAGAAAGCGGGGAAGCGATCCGTGCCGTAGCCGAGCACCGGCACGCCCTGCGTTTCCAGATACTCCAATGTCAGCGGCAAATCGAGGATGCTCTTCGCACCCGCGCACACGACGCAGACGGGCGTGCGCGCCAGTTCGGTGAGGTCCGCCGAGATGTCCATCGTCGTCGCCGCGCCGCGATGGACGCCGCCGATGCCGCCCGTCGCGAAGACGCGGATGCCTGCCTTCTCGGCGCAGAGCATCGTGCCCGCCACCGTCGTCGCGCCGAGGCGTCCATTGGCGAGCGTCGCGGCGAGATTGCGGCGGCTCACCTTCACCGCCTGCCGGTCTCGCGCGAACCGCTCGATCTGTGCGCCGTCCAACCCGACGACGATCCGCCCATCGACGAGCCCGACCGTCGCGGGTGTCGCCCCCGCCGCGCGCACCGCCTCCTCGACCTCCCGCGCCAACTGGAGATTATCCGGGTACGGGAACCCGTGCGAGATGATCGTCGATTCGAGCGCGACAACTGGCTCCCCCGCCGCCAGCGCCGCTCGCACATCCTCCCGCACGACCAGCAACTCCTCAATCCGCATCTATCCCTCCCTTAATGCTGACAAACCGGGGAGAACCACAGAGACACAGAGGGCACAGAGTAAATGCAGAGAAGAGAGAATTTGAAAGTTTTCTTCTTCTTCTTCTTACTTCCCCCTCTGTGCCCTCTGTGTCTCTGTGGTTCAATCAGTTTCTCGCCTTTCGATCTACCGCAGGAGGACGGGAGGGCGTGCCCCATCGCCCTGTACGACTGCCGCCGCGAGCCGGACGCCCGCCCACGCCGCCCGTTCGACATCGCCATGCCGCGCGTATGTGACGAGGAAGGCGGCTGCCAGCGCGTCGCCCGCACCTGTTGAGTCGCGCGCGTGCGCCGGTGCGGACGCCGCGTGTCGCCCCGCGTTGGACGCGACAAGGATACCGCGTGCGCCGCACTTCACGATGGCGATATCCGCCACCTCCCGCATCGCCTCCACGGCGGCGTCAGCCGTCTCGATGGTGAAAACCACCTCTGCTTCGTCCAGATTGGCGAAGAGGACGGCGGGGCGGAGTGCTCCGAGCAACGTCGCGAAACGCGCCGGGCCATAGGCGCGCAGCAGGCTGGCGGACGAGAGATCAATGCTGACCATCACTCCCCGCTCGCCCGCCCGGTGTGCGGCCTCGGTCGCTGTCTCAGCCAGCGCGCCCGCGAAGAGCGAATAGGCGGGGAGATGGAGCAGATCGAGGCCGTCCCAGAGGCTGTCCGGCAAATCGCGCGGTTGGAGGGAGAGCGCCGCCGCGCGGTCGGTGACGAAGGTACGCTCGCCGTCGGCATCGAGGAAGGTGAGAATCGTCGCCGTTCGCCCCCGTCGCGGGCCGATTACCGCCACGCCCTCGCGCCGCAGATCGTCGGCGAGCCACGCGCCCCACGGGTCCGCGCCGACCGCGCCGACGCAGGTCGCCCGCGCGCCCAGCCGCGCCGCCCAGACCGCGACGTTCGCCGCCGACCCGCCGGGCAGGAAGCGAATGTCGCCGCGCGCGTCCGCCCCCCGCGTCAACGCCTCGCCCGCCGCCGCGCGAATATCAACCGCGATATCACCAATCGTCAGAAGATGCACGGATCGCCGCGCTCCTGTCAGCAGTCGTCAATAGCCACAGCGTGCGCTACGATGCCGCAAGCGCGTTGCTTGTTCGTTGCGCGGGCCTCGGTCGCCGTGCGTGGCATCATCGCCGGAAGTGGGTCCCTCGTACAGAGGAGGGCGCAATAACGATTCGTGAAGTGTTGCAACTTGGGAATCCCTTGCTGCGGGAAGTCGCGGCGGCGGTAGACGACCCATCGTCCGAGGCTGTGACGGTGGCCTTGGACGATTTGCGCGACACGCTGGCGCACTGGCGGGCAACGACGACCTACGGGCGAGGGATCGCCGCGCCGCAGATCGGGATGCGCAAGCGGATCGTCTTCATGCAGATCGACCGCCCGTGGCCGCTGATCAACCCGGTCATCATCGCGCGCAGCCCGGAGACGATGGTCGTCTGGGACGCCTGCCTCAGTTTCCTCTGCATCTTCTTCCAGGTCACGCGGCACGCCTGGGTCGTCGTCCGCTACCAGGACACGACCGGCGCATGGCACGAACTGCGCGCCGAGGGCGACCTCGCCGAACTCCTCCAGCACGAGATCGACCATCTGGACGGCATCCTCGCCGTCGACCGCATGACCGACGTCCGCACCATCTGTACCCGCGAAGAGTTCGAACGCCGCCACCGGCACGAGAGCCCGTATGCGAGCGGACAGCAGGCAGCGAGTACCGGGCAGTAGCATCGTTGCCGCATTCTTGCATAGGCAAACATGGGGGGCGTCAGGACCCTTGGACGCGATGCAGAGGCGGGAGGTCGACACAATGGCAAACACCGACCGAATTCAGGAAACACTCCGGTCAGTAGGCGCACCTATCTGTGATGATTGTCTCGCGATGCAGGCGAGCATTCAGCCACGGCAGCAGGTAAATCAGATTTGCAGACAACTCGCGGATCACGGTGACATAGACCGCGAACAAGGCACCTGTACGGTCTGCGGCAAGGCCAAGATCGTCAATAGCATGATTACCTCGACAAACGTCCCCGGCTGATCACCTCATGCGCGCCCAGCCCGTGCCTGTCGTCCAGACGAAGAGTGCGTCCGTGATAACGGGTTGTCGGGCAAGCAGTTCGTTGATCTCCCGGTCGGACTGACTGACCGTCAGGCGCGGCGGCTGCGGGATAACGATGATGCCTGAATGGGAGGCCGCGATATTCCAGCCCGCTTGCCATCGGACCCATGCGCGATGCAGGAGCGTGAAATCATCGCGATCGTGCGTCACGACGATGCTTTGCTCTTGCGCCGCGATGAAGAGATGTTCGGCATCATCGCCGCGTTCCTGACCGATCTGGCGGGCGCTCATCACTATATGACCGCGATGGCGCAGGAGCGTTGCGAGATGATTGCTGACATTGTGATCGAGATAGAAGTCCGCCACTAGGCGAACGCGGCATCATTGACGGCGATGCGACTATCGAACAGCGCCTTGTGCTGCCGGTAGTACGCCATCGCCGCCTCGACCGCCTCGACCGGCAGGTCATAGTCCGCAGCTACCCGTTCGGCAGTCGCATCCGTGCCACGGAGATACCCTACCAACGCCCACACCGAGACGCCGTATCCCGCAATGACGGCCTGGTCCACACCCATTTTCGTCGGGTGCGGCACGATATACCGTGCGATCAAATCTTCGTCAGTCAGGGTGTTTCTGCTCTTGGTTGCCATATACGTACCTTCTCCGTGACGCCATCATACCACGCGGCTACGGCCCCTCGTCACCGGGGTAGCGGATGGTGCGCGGGCGGAACTGCTGATAGGCGTAGCGGGCGAGCGCGGCCTCGTCGATGTCGATACCGAGGCCCGGTGCAGTCGGCAAGGTCAGGTAGCCATTTTCGGCGACGAGCGTGCCCGTGGAGATCTCCTTGCCGATCGGTTCGAAGTTGACGAAGTACTCGGTGATGAGGAAGTTCGGGATCGTCGCGCAGAGCTGCGCCGTCGCGGCGAGGCCGACGGTCGTGCTGTTGTAATTGTGCGGCGAAACGGCGACGGAATAGACCTCCGCCATCGCGGCAATCTCCTTCAACTCCAATATCCCGCCGCAGTTGCAGATGTCCGGGTTGATGATGTCCGCCGCGCCCTGCTCGAAGACGGCGCGGAACTCCGCCTTCGTGTACAACTCCTCGCCCGTCACAACCGGGATGTTAATCTGCCGCTTCGCCGCCGCCAGTCCGGGCATGTTCCGCGAGGAGACGGGCTCCTCGTACCAGAAGGGGTCGAACTCCTCCATCATCCGCGCGACACGCACGGCGTAGACCGGGGCGAGCCGCCGGTGGACCTCGATGAGGATCTCCACGTCGGGGCCGACCGCCTCGCGCACCGCCCGCACGTTGGCGACCGCCCGCCGCTCCTGGTCGCGGTCAATGATCTCGCGCCACGGGCCGGGGAAGGGGTCGAACTTCAGGGCGGTGAAGCCCCGCGCCACCACCTTCCGCGCCGCTTCCGCGCGCTGCTCCGCTCCGCCGCCGTCGCCCCAGCCGTTCGCGTAGACGCGGATGCGATCCCGGCAGCGCCCGCCGATCAGGTTATAGACCGGCTGGCCCGCCACCTTGCCCGCGATGTCCCACATCGCCTGCTCGATGCCGGAGAGGGCGCAGTAGAAGTCCATCGCGCCGCGCTTGCCGGCCCAATCGAGATACATCACAGTCGTGAAGTGCTTGATCGCGAACGGATCGCGCCCGATCACATAGCGCTTCATCGCGTGGATGTGCGCCTCAATCGCCGTGTCCCGATCCGCCTGCGTGTACGCCTCGCCCCAGCCGTAGACGCCCGCATCCGTCTCGACCTTGACGAGCAGCCAGTTCTTCCCCACGCCGGGGTGGACGATGAACGTCTTGATATCGGTAATGGCAACCACGCGACACCCCTATGCGAATGGCGATACCTCCATAAACACGCCACACCTTGGCGTTCATCGCCGCCATACTCGGTCGCATGTCTGCGCCGAATGCGTCGCGCTGAACCGGCGGGCCACCCCCGCTAAAATATATCAGGAAGATTTCAGGTGCGGCTCACGCGGTATTCATACAGCGGCGCAATACTGTCTCTTGACGGGACGGGACGGACGGTGGCGACGGTCGAACGAAAGGATGCCGCACCCACCTGCCACACACCGGAGACATCGACCGTTTCCGGCCCGTCATTCCTTTGCTTATTCCTTCCTCCTCCCCTTCCCCACTGGCGGCGGCTCCCCGGCCCCGCCAGTTTTTTTGTCGTGTCGGGCAGGAGGCATGACTTGAGTCAGTTTCAAAACCACCAAGACACCAAGAACACCAAGAACACCAAGGCGGGAAAACTCGTTCTTTCTCTTGGTGTTCTCCGTGTTCTTGGTGTCTTGGTGGTTCACTTCCCCCTGTTTATCTCACGGCCGGAACGGTGTCCTCGCGGCTCCCGTGCCACTCATGCCGGGAGCGATTCCTGTATCGTTTCGCGCACTCTCGACATGGACGCTCTCGCCGGCCCCGCTCTCGACGTACGCCTCTTCGCGACGGACGGTGGTCGCGACACGCTCAATATGCTCAGTGACGCCCCTGCGTAGATGGACCTCGCTCCTCACGGTCGCTACCACCCGCGTCACGAGC
The DNA here is from genome assembly GCA_051002645.1 of Thermomicrobiales bacterium. Classification (GTDB taxonomy): domain Bacteria; phylum Chloroflexota; class Chloroflexia; order Thermomicrobiales; family JALYUS01; genus JALYUS01. The sequence goes on along the minus strand of JBPCMC010000079.1, from coordinate 232 downwards.
ACCTGCTCGCGGAGCGGTATCTCCATCACCCGCACGCTCGCCGGAGCGATGCCGGACGGCTGCGCGCCGTACCATGCATCCCCCTCATTAGGGAGGTCCTGCCGCGCCTTCGACTCGGCCTCGCCCTTCGCGACGGCGAGATGCGCGCCGTCCTCGTCGATCCGCGCTACGATGCTCCGCGGCAGGTACATGCTCCGGATAGTGAAGAGGCCATCCTGCACGAGGAAGTAGC
>JBPCMC010000078.1:0-7081 GCA_051002645.1 Thermomicrobiales bacterium | reverse complement strand
CCCTTCGGCTGCGCGCCGGCCACTGCCGAACCCGCGCTCGCCACCGTCCCGGTCGTCACCGCGCTCGACGCGGGCGATGTCGCGGCGCTTGGTGCGGTCGCGGCAGCCGCGCTCGGGGCCGTGGTTGCCGCTGCTGCCGCACTCGGCGCGGCGGCTGTCGTCGCGGCAGGGGCGGTCGTTGCAGCGGCAGAAGCGGTGGTTGCCGCCGCTGGTGCGGTCGTCGCTGCGGCTCGCGTCGCGGTCGCGACAGCCGCCGGTGTCGCCGTCGCGCTGCCACCACATGCCGTCAACATGACGGCGAGGACGAGACCAACGACAGAGACAGAAAATACGCGGGCATTCGAGGCGATACGCGCCATCAAGGGTGTTCCTCCTCACGGAACCGGACTGCACGACACACCGTCGTGCCGCTCGTCACCACGCTACCAGCCCTCCGTAAGCACCTGATGATGCGAATGTTAGAGGAGCGTAATCGCTGGTCGTCCGGCGGGGTCGTGCGTCAACTGGCAAGCTTGTCGGCGGCGACGGCCTCAGCGGCGACCGGCAGTGTCATGCTGAATCGCGAACCGCGACCGATTTCGCTCGTCACGGCGACGGCGCCATCGTGGACGAGCGCGACATGCTTGACAATTGCCAGTCCCAGCCCCGTGCCGCCGCCGGAACGCGCCGGGTCCTCCTTGTAGAAGCGCTCGAAGAGGCGCGGCAGATGCTCCGAGGGGATGCCGACACCGGAGTCCTCGACCCAGAGCGTCACCCGATCGCTCGCCTCGGCGCTCGCCCCGATGATGACGCGGCCACCCGATGGCGTAAACTTGACGGCATTGTGGATGAGGTTGACGAGCGCCCCCTCCAACATCCGCCGGTCGCCGCGCACGGGAGGCAGACCGACCGGAAAGGCGAGACTAAGGGCGATGCCCGCGCGCTCCGCCTGCGCCTCCAATCGCTCTGCCGCGCTCCGGCCAACCTGCGCGAGATCGAGCGGCACGAGCACCGGCTGGTCGCGGCCCGATTCGAGGCGTGCCAGTTCCAGCAGTTCGCGGACCAACTGCGTCAACTCGTCGACCTCGCGGATGATTTTGTTGAGGCGGTCCTCCGCCATGCCCGGCACTTCGAGGCCGCCATCGAGCAGTGTTTCTACATAGAGTTTGATGCTTGCCAGCGGCGTGCGCAGTTCGTGCGAGACATTGGCGACCAATTCGCGCCGCACCGTTTGCAGGTGCTGCAGCTGCGTGATGTCGCGCGCGAGGAGGAGCGCATTGCCGTCCGCCTCCCCTGCAGGCACGGCAATCACCCGCAGGGTGCGGCCCGAGCCGGAATGGTCGATGGTGCGCTCCTGACGCAGCGCGGTCACCTGGCAGCGCCGCACGAGATCGGCGATCTCGTGGTCCCCCGTCAGTTCGATCACCGTCCGGCCACGCACGGTGGCGAAACTGGTCGGGAAGAGTGTGATCGCGGCATCGTTCACTGAGACAATCGCCTGCTGCGGACCGACGACGATCACAGCATCATCGAGCGCGGCGAGGATGGTGCGTAGCCAGCCGTTCTCGGCATCGAGCGCGTGCTCGCGTTGCGCGGCATGGGCGAGCGCGGCGCGCAGGCCACCGACGATTTCTGTCTGCGGCCCCAAGAGGAGCAGGCGGCGCAACTCCGCCTCGGTCGCGGCGATCCGCCGATGGAGGAGCCATGCGCGCCAGACAGCGAGCGCCGCAACAATCAGCGCCGCCGCCGCGAGCCATCCGCCGAGACCGCCCACCTCGCCTAGCCCTCGAAACGGTAGCCGTACCCGCGCACGGTCACGAGCCGCGTCGGTGTCGCCGGTTCCGCTTCAATCTTCTCGCGCAGTTGCCGCATGTGAACATCGACAGTGCGCGGATCGCCGTAGTAATCGATGCCCCAGACGTTATCAAGCAGCTGCTGACGCGAGAGCGCGATACCGCGATTGCGCACGAGGTAGGTGAGGAGATCGAATTCGCGCGGTCGGAGCGGCACTTCCCCGCCACTCAGGAGGACGCGGCGCTCCTGCGGCGAAACGACGAGGTTGCCGTGCGTCATTCCTTCAACGCGCGGGATGGCGCCGCCCGGTGCATCCGGCGCGGTGTCCGGGAGTCCTTCCCGGCGACGGAGCACGGCGCGGACGCGGGCCAGCAACTCGCGCAGGCCGAACGGTTTGGTGACGTAATCGTCCGCGCCGAGTTCGAGGCCAACGACCTTGTCCGTCTCGTCGTCGCGCGCGGTGAGCATAATCACCGGCACATCCGAATCACGGCGCAATGCCTGGCAGACCTTGAAGCCGTCCATGCCGGGGAGCATCACATCGAGGATAATCAGATCGGGGCGCTCCGCGCGCGCGATGCGCAGGGCGGCATTGCCGTCCATCGCGGTGAGGACGCGGTACCCCTGCCGCTCCAACGAGAACTGGAGCGACTCGACAAATGGCACCTCATCATCGACGACGAGAATCGATGCGGCGCTCTCCGAAACCTGCATGGAACCCACCCTTCCTCGCGTGCGACCGCTGCGCAACGCGGCAAGTGTACCATCGGGACTATTATCGCATTGTGAGCAGGTTGCGTGCATTGTGATATGTCCGTTATTCTCCCGCCACCGTCCGCTGTATACGTGAGGAGGGTTGAGACGCATGATTGACGTTCTCGTATCGTCGTCCGATTGCCCCCTCTTTCGCCCTGCCGCGTGTACTCGATGATGGCGATGCCGTCTGTCTGCATTGTCGGCTGCGCGTCGTGGGATACGCTGCTCCCGGTTGATCGCTACCCACCGGAGGGCGAATATTGCATCGCCACGGCGGAGATCGAACTGCCGGGCGGCACCTCCACGAATGCCGCGATGACCCTCGCGCGCCTCGGCGTGCCACCACGTTTCGTCGGCATGGTCGGCAGCGACTGGCGAGGAGAGCAGCTGCGCGCGGGTCTGATGGGCGCGGGCGTGGTCTGCGACACGCTCGCCGTCCGGCAGGGGCAGGACTCGGATCGCTCCGTCATCCCGATCAGTCCATCCGGTGGGCGGACGATCTTCTGGATCAAGGGCGCGACGATCGAGCGGGGCGATGTGCTCGACCTCCCGCTGATCTTCAGCCATCGCATCGTCTATCTGGACATCGTCGATCTCGCGCTCTGGCGCGACGTGCTCAATGCCTACGAACGCGGCGGCGCGACCGACACGCATCGCCCCCGCTGCGTCGGGCAGGCCGTCTATGTGGCCGGCGTGCTGCCGCCGGACGACGCGCTCGCGCTCATCGCGCGGCATGACGCTTTCATCGGCGGCGAGTGGGAATGGCACCTTATGGCGGGCACGACGGCGCGCGCTGACCTGATCGCCCGCCTCGAACGGCTCGTCCAGAGCGCGACGCTCGCGACCGCCATTGTCACGCACGGCGCGGAAGGCTGCACGGTTGTCACGCGGGCGCGGACCTTCACGGCCCCGGCGGCAGCCGTCACGGTTGTCGACACGACGGGCGCGGGCGACGCCTTTGCCGCCGGATTTATCTACGGCCTCGACGCGGGGTGGGAGCCGGAGCGGTGCGCGCAGTTCGCCAACGCAGTCGGCGGTCTCGCCACGCGCGCCTTCGGCTCCCAGGCATCGCTCCCGACGCGCGACGAAGCGTGGCGCCTTGCTTTCGGGACAACACCGAGCGAGACGCATCAACGATGAGCATTCACGATGGATCGATGCGGTCCACGCCGTCCGTCATGGTTCGTTGAGGAGCGGGAGGCGGACGGTGAAGCGGCTGCCGCAGTTCGGGGTGCTCTCGACGGTGATCGTGCCGCCGTGCTGCTCGGTGATCCGCCGCGCGATGGCGAGGCCGAGGCCCGTGCCGCCGCGCACGACGGCGTTCGTCGCCCGGTAAAAACGCTCGAAGATCTGCGGCGTCTCCTCCGGCGCGATGCCGATCCCCGTGTCCGCCACCGTCACGGCGACCGTCCGTTCTTCGACCGCGCCCGTCACCTCCACCATGCCGTCCGCAGGGGTGTATTTGTAGGCATTGTCCAACAGGATGAGGAAGAGTTGCTTGAGATAGTCCGGGTTCCCCTGCACGACCGCACCGTCCAGGCGATGCAAATCACCGGCACGGAGCGCGGCTGCGGAGCCATTGAGGGGCGGCGGCTGGCGGCATGCCTCCGCGACGATATCCTCGATCAGCACCGGCTGATAGGCGACCGCCGCGTCCGCGTCCGAGCGGGCGAGGATAAGTAATTGCGTCACCATCCGCGCCATGCGGTCCACCTCGACGCGCATGTCCAGGAGCGTCTTCGCGCGGAACGCGGGCGTCCCGGCGCCCTCCTTCGCCAACAGATCGAGCGAGGAGAGCATGATCGTCAAGGGCGTGCGCAGTTCGTGCGAGACGTCCGCGAGGAAGCGGCGCTGCGTCGCGTTCAGTGTCGTCACCTGCTGATAGGCGGCCTCCAGCGACTGCAACATGCCGTTGATCGTCACCTGCAACTGCGTGATCTCGTCCGGGATGCGCTTCACCTTCAGGCGGCGTGTGTGGTCCCGCGCTGTGGCAATCGCGGTGGCCGAGGTCGCCAGTTGGCCGAGCGGTCGCATCGTCAGATGGACGATCAGCAGCCCCGCGAGACCCGCGAAGGCGAGCGCAATCGCCGCGCCCGGGTAGAGGATGCGCCGCATCTGCGCCACGGCGCGGTAGATCGTCCGTGGGGCGCGGGCGACCATGATGTACCCCTGCGTCTCGCCGTTCACTTTCAGCGGTGCGCCGTAGACGAAGAGGACGACGCCGTTCAGCCGCTCCTCCTCCACCGCGCCGCCGGCGATCTTCTCCGGGTGAAAGGCAATCGTGCGGCTGCCGAGGTTGCCGGAACTGGCGACGACGTTGCCATTCGCGTCAAGCGCCTGGAGAAAGGTGTCCGGCGCGGTGAAGACATCGAGCGTCGGCAGGTGAAGTGTCGGATCGCCCGGTGGCGGCTGGGCCAGTGCGGCGAAGGCATCCCCCCGCTGGCGCACGTCTCGCTCGATCTCCGCGAGCAGGCTGCTCCGCGTCAGGTTCAGCACGACGGTGCTGAACGCCCAGAGCACGACCGCCGTGACGAGCACGAAGGAGACCGCGAGCCGGATGCGGATCGAGAACATCGCCCTCACTCCCGCAGCGCGTAGCCAACGCCGCGCAGCGTCTGGATCAGTCGCACGCCGCCGCCCGCCCCCAGTTTCTGGCGCAGGTGACCGATATGCACGTCCAGCGTGTTCGTGTCCGCCTGCGCGTCGTAGCCCCAGATGCGCTCCAGTAGTTGATCGCGCGTCAGCACCTGTCGGGGGTGGCGCATGAACATCAGCAGCAGTTCGTACTCGCGGGCGGTCAGTTCCACCGCCGTACCCGCCCGCTGCACTTCGCGCGTCTGCGGGTCGAGCGTCAGATCGGCGTAGGCGAGCGGCTCGCCGCCCGTGCGCTTGCGGCGCAGCACGGCGCGGATACGCGCCACCAGTTCGTCGAAGGCGAAGGGCTTGGCGACGTAATCGTCCGCGCCGAGATTGAGCGCACCGACCTTGTCCACAACCTCGTCCCGCGCGGTGAGCATGATGATCGCGGTGTCGCCCGTCGCGCGCAGGCGGCGGCAGACCTCGAAACCGTCCGGCCCCGGCATGGCGATGTCGAGGAGGACGACGTGCGGCTCATGGGCGCGGGCGGCGGCGAGGCCCGCGTTCCCGTCCGCCGCCGTGAAGACCTCGAACCCCTCGTACGCCAGCCCGCGCGCGAGGAGCGGCACGATCTTCGGATCGTCGTCCACCAGCAGGATGCGCGTGCCCATTTCCCTATCCTTTTTCCTTTTTCCCGTCCATGGTACCACAGGTCACAGTGGAGAAAGGAAAGGCTGCCCGATTTACTGGCAGCCCCGACGATACACGACGAGGGCTACAGCCAGGCGAGGGTGCGCGGGTAGCGCTCCTTCAGCCAGCCGTCCAGACCGAAATAGCGCCCGGCGCTGGCGACGCAGAGCGTGATGAGGACGATCAGCGCCAGCCGGTCGAGGTTCGCACCGCCGGAGAGGTACGACTTGCTGAGAATATAGTTCAGGTTAGCGAACATCTGCAGGATCGTCACGGTCCGTATGCCGAGACCGAAGACCAGGCAAATGCCGAAGATGATCTCCCAACTGGTGAGGAAGACGCGGAAGCCCGCCGCATGTGGGAGCAGTTTCGTCAGGATGGACTTGTACCAATGCGCCACATCGGGGTTCTTGATCGAGTTGTTCCACGAGGTGGGGAGCGTCTGGGACGTCCAGTGGCTGATCTTTTCGTAATAGACCTCGTGATAGAGGAACCACGCGCCGAACGCGACCCGCGCGAAGACGATCGCGCGCACCAGCGACCCTGCCGCCACGAACGCCTGCCACAGGCTCTTCCGTTCCGGCACCGGAATCGCCATCCCCCCGCTCATTGCCGCATCTGCCATCGGACACCTCCCGCTGCGTACCCGCGCGACGACCGCGCGGAAGATCATGCGAGTACGATGATAATGACCGATATTCAGTGAACCCTGAAGGCCGATTAACGCGAAGCTAAAAGCGCGTAAGAACCTTTCACGGCAAGAGTGTTATGGGGTATCTCCCAGGCGGCGCGCGTCGAATGGATTCGGATAGAGTGCGGAGCCGTTGTAGTAGACGCCGTTGCGCTCCCGCCCGATCGCGGCGAACCGTGTCGCCGTCGTGGATGCGGGATCGGAGACGAAGGTGAAGCCCGGCTGGCGGGCCGACCACTCGATGCCGCCTTTGCACTCGGTGTACGTCCCGGCGAAGCCGTTCGCGGCGTCGTCGAGTGTCACGGGCGTCAGATCGCCGCCCCATGTCATCGCCATAGTGACGATGCTGGGCAGATCGGTCAGTTCATCGGGGAGCGGGAGTTCGGTCATTTGCCATGTGGCCGTGCCCTTCGCGACGTCCACCTGCACACTGCTGTCCGGGATGCGCACGGTCCAGAAGAGACCGCTCGGCGCGATGCCGGGATCGAAATCGTGGATATGCCCCTGGCCCACCGGGCCAGTCCAGAGGTCCAGTCACAAGACGCCGAAGGTGGCGCTGTAACGCTGCCCGTTCTGGGCGATGTACTCGCCGAT
>JBPCMC010000077.1:0-4290 GCA_051002645.1 Thermomicrobiales bacterium | reverse complement strand
GAGTTGGAGGGAGTCCACTATCTCCGCTGGCTGGACGACTCCGATGGGCTGCGCACCGCCGCCGCACGCGCGAAGCACGCGACCGTGATCGGCGGCAGCTTCATCGGCGTCGAGGTTGCCGCCGCGCTCGCCCACTACAAGGTGGAGACGACGATGATCGTCAAGGGTAAAACGATCTGGGATTCGTTCATGCCCGAGCACATCGCGATGTTCTTCCAGCAGACGCTCGCCGATCACGGCGTGACGTTCGTCACCGAGGACGAGGCGGTGCGCATCCTGCCGCAATCCGGGCAGATGAAGGCGGGGCAAGTGGCGACGAAGAAGGGCCACACCGTCGGCGGCGACCTCGTCGTTGCCGGGGTCGGCATCAACCTGAACCGCGACCTCGCGGACGGCGCGCTGCTGAAGTATGACAAGAAGACGCAGGGTGTCGTCGTGGATGAGTACCTGCGCACGAGCGACCCGGACATCTACGCCGCCGGTGACATCGCCACCTTCCCGGACCCTGTCTTCGGCCCGCGACGCGTCGAGCACTGGGATTCGGCGCTCTCGCAGGGGAAGGCGGCGGGCGCGAACATGGCGGGCGCCAATGAGCCGTACGACCATGTGCAGTATTACTTCTCGGACCTCTTCGATCTCGGAATTGAGGTACTCGGCAACCCGAAGCCGGACGCGCACGTCATCCTGCGCGGCACGATGGAGGATCGCTCCTTCGCCGCCCTCTACCTGGACGGCTCGCGCGACACCGTCATCGCCGCGCTGACGGTCAACCGCCCGCCGGAGGAACTGGACCAGTACCGCGTCCTCATCCGCCAGAAGGCGTCCCTGCACGGCTTCCTGCGCGAGGCGGAGCAGCACCCCGACGAAGACCTCACCGGCCTCGTCCCCGACCTCGAAGCGGCGAACGAGATGCTGGAAGCGAGCGAGCAAGGGTAACGGGAGGGGTGCCGCTCCCATGCCCGTCGATAACGCGATCTACGATACCGAGCCGTGGCGGGACGAGCGCGGATTCCTCTCCACGCTCGCCGCGCTGACACCCGTGCGATTCGGCTATCTGCGCGACGTGCTCGTCAACACCCTCCATATCGATCTGACAGGCCGGCGCGTCCTCGATATCGGTTGTGGGGGCGGCTTCCTCGCGGAGGAGTTCGCCGCGCTCGGCTGCGATGTGACCGGCATCGACCCCTCCGCCCCGACCATCGCGGAAGCACGGGCGCACGCGGACGCGGTTGAATTGAAGATCACCTACCGCGTCGCAACCGGCGAGGCGATCCCCTTCGGCGACGCGACGTTCGATATCGCCTATTGCTGCGACGTGTTGGAGCATGTCCATGATCTCAATGCGGTCATCACGGAGACGGCGCGCGTGCTCAAACCGGGCGGCGTCTACCTCTTCGACACGATCAATCGCACCGTCCTGAGTAAACTGGTCGTCATCAAGCTCTTTCAGCAGTGGAAAGCGACGCGCTTCGTGACGACGAACCTGCATGACTGGCAGATGTTCATCAAGCCCACCGAATTACGAATGGTTCTGGCGAAGCATGGCTTCGCCTGCCATGCAATCGTCGGTATCAACCCGATCGGGAACCCAATCCGCGCCCTCGGCGCGCTGTACCAACTGAAGCGCGGCGCGATCTCGTACGCCGAGATCGGCACCCGCATCCCGATGGCGGTCGGCAAGCGGACGCCGATCCAGTACGCGGGGTACGCGATCAAATCTTTCTGAGCCGTAGTACACTCCGTCCATCGGTATCCGCGCCGTGAGGATGGAACGGACGATGGAGGCGACCCCACAACTGAGCGAGCAAGAGATTCGTGCCCGCTTCGACGCGCAGAGTTGGCAGCGCGGTCGGCAGTACGCGCGCGACGGGGCGATCATCAACGCCCGCAGGCAGGGCAAAACGCTCAGGGCGTCGTGCATCGGCTCGCTGCCGGAACCATACCGTGTGGAACTGATCTTCGATCCCCATAGGATCACCAGTGCGGATTGCTCCTGCCCGGTCGGGGACGGGGGTTACTGCAAACATGTCGTTGCCCTTGCCGTGACATGGCTGGAACACCCGGAGCGGTTCGTCGCGCACGAAGACGTGGATGCCGCGCTCGAACGGCGAGACAAAGCCGAACTGATCGACTTGATCAGGCGTATGCTCCAGCGCCACCCGGATCTGGATATGCTGCTGGCGCTGCCGGAGAGCGCGGTCCGTCAGCCGCCCGTCGATCCAGCCATCTACCGGCGGCAGATCGCCACCATGCTCGCCCGCGAGCCGTACCAGTGGGGCGACGACATCGGTATCGGCTGGAACCTGCGCGAGATGGTCGCGAACGGCGATGCATTTCTGCGCCAGGGCAACTACGAGGCGGCGACCGGCCTCTATGCGAGCGTCGCGGCGGAAATCATGGAGCAGTACGAAACCTTCGAGGACGAAGAGGGTGCCCTGCTCCGTGTCGTCGGAATGTGCGTCGCCGGGCTTGGGGAGTGTCTGAAGGGCGAGCGGGAGCACACCGATCTGCGAGAAGAGATCATCGAAGCGATCTTCGGCGTCTTTATCTTCGCGATGGAATGGGGCGATCTTGACCTTGACGAGAGCATCCCGGACCTGCTCGTGCGCCGGACGACCGACGATGAGAAACGGCTGCTCACGGAGTGGGTCTACGAGCATCTGCCTTCACGGACGGGAATGAGTACGGACTATCGTCGGCGGGAGTACGGCGCGCTCCTGCTGGAACTGCACGGCCCGTCGCTCGATGATGCGGCGTTCCTGCGCATTTGCCGCGAAACGGGACGGACGCCCGAACTGGTAGACCGGTTGCTCGCGTTGGGTCGCATGGACGAAGCGATTGCCGAAGCGGAGGCGACCAGCGACCACGACATACTGCCGCTCGCCGATCTCTTCGTGCGGCACGGAGCGCCGGAAGTGGCCGAACGTCTCATCCGCGAGCGGGTGGCGCGAACGGAAAATCTACCGATGCTGCGCTGGCTGAGAGCACAGGCGGAGACGCGCGAGGACACCGACGAGGCGCTCGATCTCGCCGAGCGTGTCTTGCGGCGCCAACCGTCGCTCGCGGCGTACCAGGACGTGCGCCAACTCGCGCGAGGACTCGGCAGATGGGAGCAGATGCGCCCGGAATTGGTGGCTCTCCTCAAGCAACCGAAATACCGGTCGGTGCTGATCCAGGTTGCCCTCGATGAAGGAGATATCGACCAGGCAATCACCCTCGCGCACGATGCCACGACCGCACTCTCATTCGGCGCCGGCACGACGATCTACAGCCACGGCTATGACATGACACTCACCGTCGCGAAAGCGGCGGAGGCGACGCGGCCGCGCGGTGCACTCTCGCTCTACCAACAACAGGCGGAGAAATTAATCGCCGGGCGTCATCGCGAGAGTTACCGGCAGGCGTGCGGCTATCTCGTCACTGTGCGGGAACTGTACGATCGATTAGACGAATATGAGGGGTGGGAGCGCTATCTCGCCGGGTTGCGGGAGAAATATCGCACGCTCCGCGCACTGAAAGAGGAGATGGCCGCCGCCGGCCTGTTGGATTGAAAGGAAACGCACCGATGACGAGCACCGCACCGGCCACGACAACGGAGAGCACGGATTTTCCCTGGCAGATTCCCACATTGCACGATGTCTACCTCGCCCGGCAGACCATCGCCCCCTACTTCACGCCGACGCCGCTGATCGAGCCGTGGCTACTCAAGGAAGAACTGGGCTGCACGGTCTATGTGAAGTGTGAGAGCCTGACGCCGATTGGCGCGTTCAAGCTGCGCGGCGGCATCAATCTGCTCGCCCGGATGAGCGCGGAGGAGCGGGAGCGGGGCATCGTCACGGCGAGCACCGGCAACCACGGTCAGTCCATCGCCTACGCAGCGCGGCTCTTCGACGCGCGGGCGATCATCTACGGGCCGGAGGCGGCGAACCCGGACAAGGTCCGCTCGATGCGCGCGCTCGGCGCGGAAGTCGTGCGCTACGGCAAGGATATCGGCGAATTCCTCGGCGAGGCGCAACGGCGCGCCGCAGCGGAGAGAATGCGCTTCGTCCACCCCGCAAATGAGCCGCTCCTGATCGCCGGGGTGGCGACGTACACGCTGGAAATCCTCGAAGCGGTGCCGGACCTCGACGTGCTGATCGTCCCGCTCGGCGGCGGCAGCGGTGTCTCGGGCGCGTCGATGGTCGCGAAGGCGATCAATCCGCACGTCCGCGTGATCGGCGTGCAGGCGGCGGGCGCGCCCGCCGTCTATGAGTCGTGGCGGGCGAACCGGCTGCTCTCCTTCGATTCCCA
>JBPCMC010000076.1:0-8015 GCA_051002645.1 Thermomicrobiales bacterium | reverse complement strand
ACTTCGACCGAGGCTACGACCTACTCTACACGCCGCACATCCACAATGGCGCCATCTTCCAGCGGAGCGGCCATCTCCAGTCCTACGCGGAGAACATGTACTCGCCGATGGACATCGACGGCACGGATTACTACGTCAAGCCGATGAATTGCCCCGCCGCGATCACGATCTATAACACCCGCACGCACTCGTATCGCGATCTGCCCCTGCGCTGGGCGGAACTGGGCACCGTCTATCGCTACGAGCGCAGCGGCGTGCTCCACGGCATGTTGCGCGTGCGCGGCTTCACGCAGGACGACTCGCACATCTTCTGCACGCCGGATCAGTTGGAGGACGAAGTCAACGGGGTGATCGACCTAGTCGATGACATGATGCAGACCTTCGGCTACACCTATAGCGCCTACCTCGCCACCCGGCCGGAGAAGTGGGTCGGCACGGAGGAAGCGTGGGAGCACGCCACCGAGATGCTGCGCCGCGCGCTGGAGAAGCGCGGCATGGCGTATGAGGTGGACGAGGGCGGCGGCACGTTCTACGCGCCGAAGATCGACATCAAGCTCTACGACGCGATCGGCCGCGAGTGGCAGGGGCCGACGATTCAGGTCGATATGCAACTGCCGGATCGCTTCGATATGTGGTACGTCGGGGACGATGGCGAGCGACACCGCCCAGTGATGGTCCATCGCACCGTGCTCGGCTCGATGGAGCGATTCGTCGGCGGGCTGATCGAGCATTACGCGGGCGCGTTCCCCGTCTGGCTCGCGCCCGTGCAGGCAATGGTCATTCCGATTGCCGACCGGCACCAGGAGTACGCAAAAGAGGTCGTCGCGGCACTGCGGAAGCAGAACATCCGCGCCGAGGCGGACGTCTCCGATGGCCGGATGCAGGGCAAAATCCGCGACGCGCAGGTGCAGAAGGTACCGTACATGCTCGTCGTTGGCGACCGCGAGGCGGAAGCGGGCGCGGTCTCCGTCCGGCTACGCAGTGGCGAGGACCTCAAGTCCATGCCGCTCGCCCGCTTCACCGAGATCGTCACCACCCAGCGCGACTCCCGCAGCATCGACCTCATCCCCGAGGAGATGCGCGTCGTCGCCGCTGACTGACAGCGGAATCCTTCAGTAGAAGAGCCGCCAGCACTTCGGTTACTGGCGGCTCTTCTGTTTGTGGAAAGGGATACGCGTTGTCAATTCTTTCGGCATCACGACGGTGGTTGTCACTCTGAGAGCACTATTGTCAACTTGATCTCCACAAAGCCCCGACCACCGATTCCGTCCTTCGGGAGCACCGAATATTCTGCAAACGATACTGGCGTTTGCTTCACAATCAGCCCCATATTTGCGCCCGAGTATTCGCGTTTCCATTGCCGGTTCTCGACGATTGAATCTCTATGTCCAAATGCAGGCATTGGCCAGTCCGCACGATTCCATGTAGCGTCATTCCCCAACACAGTCCAGTCTTTCTCAATCAGGCCGAGGTCACCAAAACAATGAATCCAGACTGCTTGATCTGCCTTCATTGACGCGACTTCAGGAAGCAATGGCACAGCGTCTCGTCTCGGGCCAAAGAAATAGCCAAGAACTCTGCCCTTACCGTCCATCCGCGCCACGATGCCAACACCGAAGCCTCCATCCCGCAACGGTACTGCGAACCAGTCTCCTTCTTGATACGGCAACTTCCGCGGTCGTTGAGGCTTCCTACGCACGGGCTTCGGTGGGGCAGGGTCGAGGATGCGCGCTCCGAGACGGCTAAGGACTTCCTTACGTTCAGCGAGACTCTCCGGTCCGGCATCTTCCCATCGCGCTAAACCCTCACCGTTATCAATGATCGCCAGAGCACGATCACGAATTGCGGATTGGAGTTTGCCATACTCACATTGCAATGCCGCCAGCGCGAGATATATCACGGTTCCGTCGTCCTTGTCCTCCAGTGAATCGGCGTATTCATTAAGGACTATCCCCGTTGCCTTCGTGATGGATGCCCGCGCTACCAGCGCATCTTCGAAGATCGCGCGAACATCGCACGCGACATCATCGTCAAAGATCTCGTAACCGTCTGCGCCCATCACTGCCACCAATCGCCGTCGCCAATCTGGGACTATCGCGCTGCGATCCCGGAACGGATATTCGCCACCGCTTCATACGGACGGGGATCGGGCACGTCGTGGCCGCGAAGGATCAACGACGCAATATAGACCTCCTTCGCTCCGTCGAGGTCTGCCATCATCTCATCCAGCGTGTCGCCAGCCGCAACGAGACCCGGCAAATCTGGCACCCGCCCAACCCATCCGCTGTCATCCTCAAACGTGACCACGACTGCGTACGGTCGTCCCGCCAGCGCACGGATTTCCGGCGTGATCGTCACCTCAGTGGCCGCGTTCGTAACTCTGTCGTCGTCTGCCATCTCAATCGGGTATCGCTGCATCATGCGCTGCCAACAAGTCGCGCCCGGAGTTCTTCCAACACGCGCTTGCGCCCGGTGACGTCCTCAGGCGTGCCCTCCGTCTCCCAGCGCTTCAGATCCGTGCCGCTGTCGATCACCGCAAGCGCGTGGTCGCGCACATTGGCGTGCAGTTCGCCCTGGCCGAGTTGCAGAGCCGCGAGGGCGAGCCAGATGACTGGGCCATCGTCGGGATCGTCCAATGAGTCTTTCGCCTCACGCAGGACTTCCGCCGTCGCGTGGGCAACGGAGGCGCGGACATTCAGTTCATCTTCGAAGAGGGCGCGGATGTCGTTCGCCTCGTCATTGTCGAAGATGTCGTAGCCCCATGTGCTCATGGACGGATCCTTTCACGACAAACCGAACGACCAAATACCATGCAGTGCGCGAATCCTACCAATTTCTACGACATGTTCGACCCCGACACACGGAAAAGGGCGCACGGCTGTGCGCCCCTACAGTATCCACGAATCCGCCTAGTCGGTCCGGCTCCCCCTTCCCCAGTGGGGAAGGGGGTTGGGGGGTTAGGGCCTAGTCGTCATCGTCCGCGACGCTCGGTGTTTCGTCGAGGTCGTCCTCGAAGTCGGGCTCGAAGCCCGGCTCCTCGTCCTCATCATTGGTCAGCATCGCGTCGCGCTCTCGCTCCATGGCGGCGAGGGTCGCGGCGGTCAGGGCATCGTCATCGCCCATCAGCGCGCGGGTGTCCTCATCACTCACGCCAAGATCGCGGGAGAGCGTCGCCAGCGGCGCCTCCGCGTTCGGCGCGTAGCGGGCCGAGAAGCCCGACCCCGCCGGGATCAACTTGCCGATGATGACGTTCTCCTTCAGGCCGCGCAGCCGGTCGATCCGGCCGTTAATCGCGGCTTCCGTGAGGACTCGCGTCGTCTCCTGGAAGGAGGCGGCGGAGAGGAAGGAGTCGGTCGTCAGGCTCGCCTTGGTCACACCGAGCAGAACCGGCTGCGCCGTCGCCGGCTCGCCGCCCTGCGCCAGCACCTCGCGGTTCGTCTCCTCGAAGGTGACGCGGTCCACGAGATCATCCGGCAGCAGATCCGTGTCGCCGGCGTTCTCGATGCGCACCTTGCGGAGCATCTGCCGGACGATCACCTCGATGTGCTTCTCGTTCGTGTTCACGCCCTGGGAGCGATAAACGCGCAACACTTCGTCCACGAGATACCGCTGAACGGCCTCGCGGCCAAGGATGACGAGGATCTCCTGCGGGTCCTTCGGCCCGTCGGTGATCTGCGTCCCCGCCGTGATCTGCTCGCCGTCCGCGACGCGGATATTCGCGCCGAAGGTGATGATGTACTCCCGTGTGGGCGCTTCCTCCCGCACCGTCAGACGACCGGGTTCCGCCGTCACGATGCCGTCCGCCGGGGAAACGATGCGCCGAGCGTCGCCCTCGACATTCGACTCGGCGATCACCTGACCCTCAGCGACCTTATCGCCGCTCTGGACCAGCACATTGAAGTTGTCCGGCACGATCAGCCCCTGCGAGAAGACATCGGTGCCGGTGACGATCACCTTACGCACCTGCTCCTCGGAGGTGATATCGGCCACGCCGTCGATCTCCGCGAGGATCGCCTGCCCCTTCGGGACGCGCGCCTCGAAGAGTTCCTCGACGCGGGGGAGGCCGCTGGTGATGTCGTCGCCCGCCACACCGCCGGTGTGGAAGGTGCGCATCGTCAACTGCGTGCCCGGCTCACCGATCGCTTGCGCGGCGATGATGCCGACCGCCTCGCCGAGGTCGATCCACTTGCCCGTGGCGAGGTCCCGCCCGTAGCAGTTGCGGCAGACGCCGTGCGTCGTCTCGCAGGCGAGCACGGAGCGGAGGAAGACGCGGTCCTTGAGCCCCGCCACCTTCTGCGCCAGTTCTTCGTCCAGCATGTCATTGCGCGAGCCGATCACCGTGCCGTCCGCGTCGGTGACTTCTTCACCGAGGACGCGACCGACCAACCGGCTGGCGAAAAGCGACGTATCGTCCGGCGTGTCGCTGCGGGCAACCCAGATGCCCGACTGCGTGCCGCAGTCCTCCTCGACGATGATCACTTCCTGCGCTACGTCGCAGAGGCGGCGGGTCAGGTAGCCGGAGTCCGCCGTGCGCAGCGCGGTGTCCGCAAGGCCCTTGCGTGCGCCGTGCGTGGAGGCGAAGTATTCCAGCACCGTCATCCCCTCGCGGAAGTTCGAGCGGATCGGCAGGTCGATCACCTTCCCTTGCGGGTCGGAGACAAGGCCGCGCATCCCGGCCATCTGAGCAATCTGGGTGATGTTGCCCTTCGCACCGGAGCCTGCCATCATCGAGAGCGGGTTATGCTGATCGAGGTTCTTCTCGACCGCGCGCTTAACGTCCTCGCGGGCGTTCGTCCAGATGTTGACGACCTCGCGGTACCGCTCGCCGTCCGTGATGAGGCCGCGGCGGTAGTCCCGCTCGAACTCACCGGCACGCGCGTCGGCCTCCTCGATGATCTGCTCCTTCTCGGGCGGGATCGAGATATCGGAGACGGAAATCGTCATGCCGCTGCGGGTACCGAAACGGAATCCGAGCCGCTTGATCTTGTCCGCCACCTGCGCCGTCTTGCGAGCGGCCTCCTCGCGGGCGGCCATCTGGGTCAACTTCCCGGCGGCGACTTTCTCGTTCGCCTCCTCCGTGAAGTCGCGGAAGCACTCGGCCATCAGGCGGCGGAGCGCCTTCCGGTCCATCGGCTCGTTCCAGTAGCGGATGCTCTGGGGCAGTTCCTCATTGAAGATGACGCAGCCGGGCGTCGTCTCGACGATCTGCTCCGCGAAGGCATCGACGGTATCGGTCGGCTTCTTGTACGGCAGCCGGACCTTCACTCGTGCCTGAATGTCCACCATACCCATGTTGTAGGCGAGGATCACTTCCTCCGGGTTGGAGTACGTCTTCCCCTCGCCCTTCACGCCATCGTGCGGCAGCGAGATGTAGTAGCAGCCGAGCACCATCTCCAGCGTCGGCGTGACGATCGGCTCGCCATCGGAGGGCTTGAGCAGGTTGTGAATCGAGAGCATCCGCTCCCGCGCCTCGCGCTGCGCCTCGCGGGAGAGCGGCACATGGACGGCCATCTGGTCGCCGTCGAAGTCCGCGTTGTACGCGCCCGTCACCATCGGGTGGATCTGGATCGCGCTCCCCTCCACCAACTGCACCTCGAACGCCTGGATACCGAGACGGTGCAGGGTCGGGGCGCGGTTGAGGAGCACGAGGTAGTCCTGGATGACCTCTTCGAGGACATCCCAGACCTTCGGCTCGACGCGCTCGACGATGCGCTTCGCCGCCTTGATATTGTGCGCGTGCCCGCGCTCGACGAGCCGCCGCATCACGAAGGGCTTGAAGAGTTCAAGCGCCATCCGCTTCGGCAGGCCGCACTGATTCAGTTTGAGGTCCGGGCCGACGACGATCACCGAGCGGCCGGAGTAGTCGACGCGCTTGCCGAGCAGGTTCTGGCGGAAGCGCCCCTGCTTGCCCTTCAGCATGTCGGAGAGGCTCTTCAACTTGTGCTTCCCGCTGCCGGAGACGACGCGACCGCGCCGCCCGTTGTCGATCAGCGCGTCGACCGCCTCCTGGAGCATCCGCTTCTCATTGCGGACGATGATCTCCGGCGCCTGGAGTTCCAGGAGCCGCTTCAGGCGGTTGTTGCGATTGATGACGCGGCGATAGAGGTCGTTGAGGTCGGAGGTCGCGAAGCGGCCGCCGTCCAACTGCACCATTGGCCGCAGGTCTGGGGGGATAACGGGCAGGACGGTGAAGATCATCCATTCCGGCCGGTTGCCGCTCTTGCGCAGCGCCTCGACGACGCGCAGCCGCTTCATCGCCTTCTTGCGCTTCAGGCCGCTAGTCGTCTCGATGTCGTCGCGCAGTTTCGTCGCCATCTCTTCGAGGTCGATCTTGAGGACGATGTCGTAGATTGCCTCCGCGCCCATGCCGGCGTGGAAGATGTCCGGTGCGATCTCCTGCAGGTCGCGATACTGCGCCTCGGTGATGATCTGCATCGGCTGCAGCGCCTCGATCTCGCGGATGATCTCGGTCGCCTGCGCCTGCTCCTCCGAGATACGCGCTTCCGCCTCGGCGACGATCTTCTTGGTGCGCTCGTCCGTCTCGTAGCGATTCTGGTCCGCCTCCGCACCGGAAAGCGCCTGGCTGGATTCCTTCTCGCGCTCCGCCTGCGCCTGCAACTCCTCAATCCGCGTATCCTGCGCCTCTTTGAGCACAAGTAGGCGGTCCTCGTTGATCGCCTCGCCCTCGCGGACGATCGTCTGGCCGAGGAACTCGACGGCTTCGGTCGCGGCCTCACCGGCCAACTGCTCGAGTTCGTCGTGGATCGTCTCGTATTCCTTCTCGACCTCGGCGGTGTCGCGCTTCAGGCGCGCGTCGATCTCCCGCAGCAGGCTGGAGTTGCCGTCGGTGAGATTGGAGAGGTCGGCGTCCCGCTCGCCGGTGATGACGGCGATTTTCTCCTCCGCGTCGTGGCGGAGTTCGGTCTTCGTCTCTTCCAGTTCGGCGTAGATGTCCGCGACGAGTTGGGTACGCGCCTCGGTATCGACGCTCGTGACGATGTAGGCGGCGAAGTAGAGCACGCGCTCCAGGTTGCGCGGCGAGATGTCCAGCAGGAGACCCAACCGGCTCGGCGTGCCCTTCACATACCAGATGTGGCTGACGGGCGCGGCGAGTTCGATGTGGCCCATCCGCTCGCGGCGCACCTTGGCGCGCGTCACCTCGACGCCGCACTTATCGCAGATGACACCCTTGAAGCGGATGCGCTTGTACTTGCCGCAGGCGCATTCCCAGTCCTTCTGCGGGCCGAAGATGCGCTCGCAGAAGAGCCCGCCGAACTCCGGACGGAGCGTGCGGTAATTGATCGTTTCCGGCTTCGTCACTTCGCCATAGGACCACGACTTGATCGCTTCCGGCGAGGCGAGGCTGATCCGAATGGCATCGAAGTTGTTGACATCAAACATGATTTCCCCCTGACGGCGATGCGCGACGAGCGAACAGTAGTCAGTAGTCAGGAGCCGGTAGTCAGTTGACAGCGGAGGGCGCTACGCGCCGTCTTTTTCGTCTGGCTACTGGCTACCGGCTACCGGCTACTCCCGTTACTCGCGCGTCTCGAAGCCGCGCATATTGATATTGTCGAGCGTCGAGAGGATGTCCGATGAGGTGTCCTCGGTGAACTCGACCGCCTCGTCGTCCTCATTGATTACCTCAACGGAGAGGCCGAGCGAGCGCAGTTCCTTAACGAGCACCTTGAACGACTCCGGTACGCCCGCGTCGCGAATCTCCTCGCCCTTGACGATCGCCTCGTACGTCTTGACGCGGCCTACCACATCATCCGACTTGACGGTAATCATCTCCTGGAGGATGTGCGCCGCGCCGTAGGCTTCGAGCGCCCAGACTTCCATCTCGCCGAATCGCTGCCCGCCGAACTGTGCTTTGCCACCGAGCGGTTGCTGCGTGACGAGCGAGTACGGGCCCGTGGAGCGTGCGTGAATCTTGTCCTCCACGAGGTGGGCCAGCTTGAGCATGTAAATGATGCCAACCGTAACGGGCCGGTCGAATCGCTCGCCCGTGCGCC
>JBPCMC010000075.1:0-8372 GCA_051002645.1 Thermomicrobiales bacterium | reverse complement strand
AACGTGGTATCGTTTGGCAGGCATCGCGGCACGCTCCATCGGCTCTTCCCCGCCCCTGCGGGAACGATGGAGGAGAGCATACCGCCGCACGGTCTAGCTATCAAACGGCCCGTGACAGACCACTAGCGCCATCGACTATACTGATGCTGATATGATGATTAGATAGCGGTGAGGAGAGGTCGCAATGCGCATCGAGGGCAGTCTGCACGACGTACCGTGGGCCGAGATTCCCGCGCTGGCGAGCGCCATCGAGCGATTAGGCTTCGACAGCATCGCCCAATCTGAGCTGCGGCGGGACCCGTTCCTGCCGTTGGTACTGGCGGCCGGGGCGACACAGACCGCCCGCCTCGTCACCTCGGTCGCGATCGCCTTTCCGCGCAGCCCGACGGCCAATGCGTACACCGCATGGAACCTCCAGGAGATGTCGCACGGACGGTTTGTGCTCGGCCTCGGCACACAGGTCAAGGGGCACATCGAGCGGCGGTTCAGTACCGCCTGGGGTTCGCCAGGCCCCCGATTGCGCGAGTATATCCTCGCCCTGCGCGCCGTCTGGGACAATTGGCAGAACGGTACGCCGCTCAATTTCAAGGGCGACTTCTATTCCATCGACCTGATGACGCCGGAGTTCAGCCCCGCGCCGCTGGATGTGCCGCCGCCACCCATCCAAATCGCCGCCGTCAATGCCTACAATATCCAGCTCGCGGGCGAACTCTGCGACGGCTTGCGCATCCACCCTTTCTCGACGCCCGCCTACACCCGCGAGGTCATCTGGCCGAATGTCGAGATCGGCGCGAAGCGGTCGGGCCGCTCCCTCGCGACTTTCGAGATGATCGGCGGCGGCTTCATCGCCACCGGCAAGACTGACGAGGAGGTGCAGAAGGCGCGCGAGCAGGCGCGCTACCGCATCGCCTTCTATGCCTCCACCCGCACCTATTTACCCGTGTTGGAGCACCACGGCTGGGAAGCAATGAATGGCGAACTGCGGCGACTGATCGCCCAGCAGCGTTGGGGCGACCTCGCCTCCGTCATCCCGGACGACGTACTCGACGAGTTCTGCGTCGCCGGCACGTACGCCGAGATCATCCCTCGCATCGCCGCGCGCTCCGCCGGTCTCGTCGACTGCATCGGCTTCTCTTTACCAGATAATCTGGATTTTCCAGACGAAGCCTATACAGAAGCCCTCACCCAGCTCCGCCAACTGCCCTCCACATCCGACGCGCGGCTTATGACGGAAACCACTTGAACCACAGAGGCACAGAGGACACAGAGAAGGGAGGGGAAGTTGAACACTTTTTCTTCTTTCCCTCCTCTGTGTCCTCTGTGCCTCTGTGATTAATCCCCTTTAAGCCTGCGTAGGACGGAACTTCGGCAGGGTGACGTCGTCGGTCACGTCGTCGTAGACGAGTTCGACGGGCATGCCGATCTTCACATGCTCCGGGTCGGCTTGGATGTCGATCAGGTTGGACATCAGCCGCGCGCCCTCTTCCAGTTCGATCAGTGCGACGACGTAGGGGAGTTCATCGACGAAGCCGGGGGCACGGTTGGCGTGGACAATCGTGAAGGCGTGCAAGACACCCTTACCGGAGACCGGCTCCCACGAGAGGTTATCCGAGAGCGTGAAGGGGCTCATCCCGCGCGGATAGAAGAAGAATTTGCCGGTGTCGTTGCACCGCTGAATCTTCATCTGATGCGCTTTGAGACTCTCCCAGTACGGCGCGGTGACCGGATCGGATTTCGGCAGCGGTTTCTTGTAGTCGGCCATTGGTTGCTCACTCCGTTCGCTAGAGGACTGAGGACTGAGGACTAAGGACTGAGTACGGACGACAGCCCGCCGCATCGCGATTTCCACGCTCCGTTCTCCCGCACTTAGTCCTTAGTCCTCAGTCCTCAGTCCTTCCCTTACGCTCTGCCGAGGATTGCTGTACCGGCGGACGAGAGCACACCGCCCGTGCCGTGAACGACCGCGAGTTTGGCGTCCTTCACCTGGCGGATGCCTTGATCCTGATAGTCGTGGCGCAGTTGGCGCACCCCTTCGATGATCGCGAACATGCCGTACATGCCGGGGTGGTTGTACGAGAGTCCGCCGCCGTTCGTATTCATCGGGAAGTCGCCGCCCGGCGCAGTGCGCTGGCCGCTGACGAACGCGCCGCCCTCACCCTTCGCGCAGAAACCGAGTTCTTCCAAGGAAAGGAGTACGGTATAGGTGAAGGAGTCATAGATCATCGCGAGATCGAGGTCGCTGTGCTTGACGCCCGCCATCTCGAAGGCGCGCCGCCCGGAATGCTTGGCCGCGAAGCTTGTCAGGCTCGGCATCTGCGAGATCATCGCGTGGTCGTGCCCCTCGCCGACGCCGAGGACGACAATTGGTGTCTGCTTGAGGTCTCGCGCCCGCTCGACGGAGGTCATCACGTACGCGCCGCCCGCGTCAGTGACGAGGCAGCAATCGAGCAGGTTGAACGGCCAGGAAATCATGCGCGAGTTCAGCACGTCCTCGATGGTGATCGGGTCGCGCATCATCGCCTTGGGATTCAGCATCGCCCATTGGCGCGTGGCGACGGCGATCTCGGCCAGTTGCTCCTTCGTCGTGCCGTACTCGTACATGTGGCGCGAGCAGGCCATCGCGTACGCACCGACGGGCTGCGGCAGGCCGAACGGCGCCTCGAACTGATTGCGCAGTGCGTCGGGCGCGGATGGATAGCCGGGCATCCCGACGCGGGAGCGCCCGCTCTCACCGTGGGTGACGAGGGCGACCTCGCAGCGGCCGGTGGCAATCGCCGTCGCCGCGTGCGCGATATGAATGACGAACGACGAGCCGCCGACCGCCGTCGTGTCCGTCACCTTCGGCTCGATGCCGAGATACTCGCCCAATTCGAGCGTCGAGATACCCGCCGTGAACAGCCCGTCCACGTCATCCTTCGTCAGCCCGGCCTCCGCGAGCGCGGAGCGCGCCGCCTCCGCATGCAGCATGATCGCCGGCTTATCCGGTACCCGCCCGATCTGGTCCGACTCCGCCACCCCAACGATGGCCGTCTTCCCCGAAATACTCTCCACACGCCACTCCTCTCAAGTAGTCAGTAGCCAGTCGTCAGTAGTCAGTTGACAGCGGAAGGCGCTGCGCGCCGTCTTTCCTTTCTGTCTACCGGCTACTGACTACTCCGTTAGACCCAGGTGAGTTCGTGATACGGTTCGATCTTCGTGCCCCAGAAGCTGAGGCCGTTGCCGACATCGACCCACGCACCCGGCGGGATCGCCTCGATATCGGACGTGAAGTTCGAGCGGTTCTTCTGCTCCTCCAAATCGGGGCCGAGGGCCTGCGGGATCACCGTGCAGAGTTCCTCGACCGTCCAGCGATGGTTGGCGCGCAGGGTCTTGATGATCTTCGGCTGCGCCATCAGCGCGACGTTGTAGCCGAACGAGCCGAAGATGTGCCCGTTGATCTCCTGCGCGGCGTCGCTGGCGAGGAAGGCGATCAGCGGCGCGACGTTGTCCGGATCGCGCTCGGTGCCAATCGCCAGTTCGCTTGGTAGTTTGCCGGTATGCGCGACCGCCTCCCGCGCCCGCGGGATCGAGTCGATCATGCGAGTATGGCCGGTCGGCAGGATGGCGTTCGCCGTCACGCCATACCGCCCGAGGCCGTTCGCGCAACTGAGCGTCAGGCCGATGATGCCCGCCTTCGCGGCGGCGTAGTTCGGCTGGCCCGGCGCGCCGAAGGCCGAAGTGGAGGAGAAGTTAATCATCCGGCCCGACCGCTGCTCGCGGAAGCGCACCGAGGCGTGGCGGCAGGTATTGAACGTCCCCTTCAGATGGACATCGATGACCGCCTGCCATTCCTCCGGGGCCATGTTGAAGATCATCCGGTCGCGCAGGATGCCCGCGACATTGACGACGATATCGATCTTGCCGAAGGTATCGACCGCCTGCTGGATCATCCCCTCGGCGGCGTGGTAATCGCTGACCGAATCGGTATTGGCGACCGCGTTGCCGCCCGCCGCCTTGATCTCCTCGGCCGTCGTTGCGGCGGGGCCGGTGTCGACACCGTGCCCGTCGAGGCTCGCGCCGAGGTCGTTGACAACGACCGACGCGCCCTCCCGCGCGAGCGACAGCGCCACGCCGTGACCGATCCCCCGGCCCGCGCCCGTGACGAGCGCGACTTTTCCATCAAGGAGCCCCATTATGCGTCCCCCTCACTTCTTCTTGGCGTCGTAGTACGCGCGGCGCTCCCACAGTTCGACACCGGGCGCGATCTCTTCCCAACTGTCCGGGTCCGCTTGCATGGCGGCGGTACCGCGCGCCGGGCGCTCCATCCCCGGCACCTGCACCGCATCGGGCAACTTCACCACGTCGCCAATCGCCTTGGGCACGATCTCCGCCAGTTCGGACGGCTTCCACCGCCGCTCGGCCTGGAAGACATCGGCGAGTTCCCAGTGCGAGTACATCTGGATGACATTGCCCCGCACGCCGAAGAACTGCCCGTTCACCATCGCCGCGTCGTCCGTCCCGAGGTAGGCGACCATCGGGGCGACATTCGCCGGATCGCCCTCCGTCCCCTCCGCCAGTTCGCTCGGCGATTTGCCGTCGTGCTCCTGGGCGAACTGATGGCCGCGCGGCGTGGAGTCGATCATCCGCGTCGTCGCGCCGGGGAGGATGGCGTTCGCCGTCACGCCGTACTTGGCGAGGCTGTTGGCGAGCACTGCGGTGAGGCCGAGGATGCCGTACTTCGCCGCGCCGTAGTTCGGCTGGCCGGGGCTGCCCCACGCCGAGACACTGGAGAAGTTGATGATCCGGCCGCTCCCCTGCTCGCGCATATGCACCGAGGCGTGGCGCGAGGTGTTGAACGTGCCGTTCAAGTGTACGGCAAGGACGATGTCGAACTCCTCCTCGCTCATGTTGAAGATCATCCGGTCGCGCAGGATGCCCGCGACATTGACGAGGATGTCGATCTTGCCGAAGGTATCGACCGCCTGCTGGATCATCTCGCCCGCCGCGTCATAGTCCGCGACGGAGCCGGTATTGGCGACCGCGTTGCCGCCCGCCGCCTTGATCTCGTTGACGACCTGCTGGGCGACCGAAACATCGGTCCCCTCGCCGCCTAAGCCAGTGCCGAGGTCGTTGACGACGACCGATGCACCCTCCGACGCGAGCAGCATCGCGATGGCCCGCCCAATGCCCCGGCCCGCGCCGGTAACGACCGCTGATTTCCCGTCCAGTTTGCCCATGTTCCCTCCCGTTACCACTCGATTTGACGGAACTGGATCACCTGTGTCGTACGATCCCAGATCGCGAACTGCCCGGCGGCCAGCGCGCCGGGGTTGATCAGATAGCGACGGCGCGGGTCGAGGACGAGACGACCGCGCGTGATGTCAATCGTCCCCCGCTCGTCCCGCGCCTGGCGGAAGTGTGTGTGCCCGGCGAAGGTGATACGCGCCTGCGCCTCGTGGCTCTTCGCCTCGGCATGGTGGAGGAGCCGCGCCAATGGGCTCTGGTGATGCCCCCACTGCTCCGCGTCGTGCGTGAGGAGCACTTCGCCGATCACGACCTCCTCCTGCAGGCCGCTGAGCAGCCGGATCGTCTCCGCGCGCAGAGCGATCTCGCCCTGCGCCGCCGCGAGGGCAATCTCGCGCTCGTGGTTGCCGTAGACCCCGACGACCTCCCAGCCGGCGAGCGCCTCGGCGCAAGGGTCCGCCTGCTCGGTGCGATCGAGCAAGTCACCGAGGAGCGCGATGGTCCTCACTCCCTCCGCGCGACATTCCGCCAACGCCTCGCGCAACGTCGCGGTCGTCCCGTGGATATCCGCGAACAGCCCCACTTTGCTGCTGACGTTCATTGCCCCCCATTCGTGCGTGGCACAATCAAGCAGTCCACCACCCGCGCGCCCTCACCACGGTCGAAGACGAGCAGCGGGTTGATGTCGATTTCCGCGACGCTGTCGCGTAGGTCGAGGCAGAGTTGGGAGAACTTGCCGAGAATGTCCACCACCGTCTCCGTATCGGCCGGCCCCGCGCCCCGCGCGCCTTCGAGGATTGCCGCCCCGCGCAAGCCGCCGAGCATCACCCGGCTATCACGCTCCGTCAGCGGCGGCACGCCGATCGCGACATCCTTCAGCACTTCGACGAAGATGCCGCCTAACCCAACGGCAATCGCCGGGCCGTACGACGGATCCTGCGTCATGCCGAGGATCAGTTCGCGCCCGCCGGAGACCATCTCCTGCACGAGCACCCCCGCGACCTGCGCGTCCGCCTTGTACTGCCGGGCATTCTCGATCACCTTCGCGAACCCGTAGGCCACCTCCGCGTCGTCCGTCATGTTGAGCAAGACGCCGCCCGCCTCCGTCTTATGCGCAATATCTGGTGATTCGATCTTCAAAACGACCGGATAACCGATCTCTCGCGCCGCCGCAACCGCGTCATCCGCGCTCGTCGCCAGCCGCTCGTGCGTCACCGGAATGCCATAGAGCGCGAGCACTTCCTTCGCGGCCCGCTCGACGAGCGGCTTGCCATTCCCGGCGGCGACGAGCGCCCGCGCGTGCTCGGCAACCGCGCTCGCTTCACCGACCAGTCGCCCACCTGCTTGCCGCACGCGCTGGAACTCGGCGTAGCGGATCAGCGCGCGGACGGCGCGCAGGCTGTTCTCCATCCCTTGCAGGAAGGGAACGCCATCCCAGTGTGTCGTCGGCTCGACCGGGTCCTGATCGTAGCGACGGCCATCCTGCACGCGGCCCGTGACGAGCGATGCGATGAGGAAGACCTTGTCCGGGAAGCGCTCCGGCATCGTCTTGAGCACCTGACCGACGGGTGTCGCCAGATCCACGCGGCTCGGATATGCCTGCCCGTAGAGGACGACATGGATATTCGGGTCCTCGGCCATCGAGACGAGCGAGCCCTCGGTGATCTCCGGCTGCGTCGCCGCCTGCCCCGTCGTGTCGAGCGGGTTGCCGACCGTGCCGTATTCGGGGATGACGGGCTTCAGTTTCGCCACCGTCTCCGGCGCCAGTTGCGGTAGGGAAATGCCGAGGTCCTGACTGAGATCCGCGACGAGGCCGCACGCGCCGCCGGAAACGAAGATCGTCCCGAGGCCGGGGCCCTTCGGCAGCCGCTTGGAATGGAAGGCGGCCAATGTCTCGATCATCTCATCAAGGTTATAGACCCGGACGACGCCATACTGCCGCATGATCGCGTCCGCGATCGCGTCCGATCCCACCAGCGAGCCGGTGTGCGCCTGCGCCGCTCGCTTGCCCGCCTCCGACCGACCGATCTTCAGGACGATCAGCGGTTTCTGCCGTTCCGCCGCCATCTCCGCGACGCGCAGGAACTTCTGCGGGTCGCGGAACTGCTCGATGAAACAACCGATGACGCGCGTCTCGTCGTCCTCGACGTAGTAGCGCATGAAGTCGGTCGCGTCGAGGTCCGCCTCGTTGCCGGTGGTGATGACATACGAGTAGCCGAACTCCCGCTCCAGCGGTGGGATGACGACACTATAGGCGAGTAAGCCGCTCTGGAAGATGATGCCGATCGGGCCGCGCCGGACGTTCGCATAGGCGCCGGACTTCGCCACCAATTTCGCGGGGGTGCTGATCAGGCCGAGGCAGTTCGGGCCGACGACGCGGATACCGGTGCGCCGGGAGAAATCCCTGACCTGCTCCTGCCGCTGGTGGGCTTCCTCGTCGCTCTGCTCGCCGAAACCGCTGGTGATGATGTTGACCGCCCCAACGCCCGCGCGCTCCGCCTGACCGAGAACATCGAGCACAAGATTGCTCGGCACGACGACCATCGCCAGATCGACCTTACCGGGAACCGCCTCGAGGGTCGGGTAGCAGAGCGAGCCGAGCACTTCCTGATGCCGGGGCGTGACGCCGACGACATCCCCCTCGTAACCGTTGCCGAGGAGCAGCCGGTGGATGTTGTAGGCGAACCCCGGCCGCGGCGTCGCGCCCACAATTGCCACCCGCTTCGGGTGGAAGAGCGCCTCCATCGCGCCCGTAAACCGCTCCTGCTCCCCCGTCGCGCCGTTCATTCCCGTCGTCGCGTTCATCTCGCGCGACTGCGGCGTTGTCGTCATCCTCACATCCCCTCATGGGACGAGTAGTCAATAGTCAGTAGTCAGTAGCCAGAATGGGAGAGGCTTCTCCGACCACTGACTACTGACTACTGACTACTGACTACTTCCCCCTAGAAATACGTCCGACCCAACGTCTCGGCGATGCAGGCGGGCTTCTCCTCGCCCTCGATCTCGATGGTCTGCTCGCTCGTCATCTGTACGGCGCGGTCGCCGATCTCGTCCACGGCGAGCAGTTTCGAGCGCATGCGGATGCGCTTGCCGACCCGCACCGGCGAGATGAAGCGCACCTTGTTCAGGCCGTAGTTGACGCCCATCCG
>JBPCMC010000074.1:0-9232 GCA_051002645.1 Thermomicrobiales bacterium | reverse complement strand
GTATCGTTTGGCAGGCATCGCGGCACGCTCCATCGGCTCTTCCCCGCCCCTGCGGGAACGATGGAGGAGAGCATACCGCCGCACGGTCTAGCTATCAAACGGCCCGTGACAGACCACTAGTCGCCGTCACCATCGGCGGGGACGAGTTCGGGCGTCGCGATCTTGCGGCGTTTCGGGGCCTCGACGGGTTCCGGTATGACCACGTCAACCGCGCCGGTGACGATGCCGTTGTCGTCCGCACCAGCGGGGACGCGGGCATATGAGGCGACACGGTCGCCGTCGTCCATGCGCATGATAATGACGCCCTGGGTCGCCCGACCGATGACGCGGAGGGATTCGACCTTCGTGCGCATGACGATGCCATTTGCGGAGACACAGATCAGTTCGTCGGTCGTCTCGACGACCCCGGCGCAGACAACATCGCCGGTGCGGGCCGTTACCTTCATGGCGATCACGCCGAGGCCGGCGCGCTTCTGGACCGGGAAGTCCGCGACCTTGGTGCGCTTGCCCATACCGTCCTGCGCCATGACGAAGAGGAAGTGATCCTTGACGCGGCTGGCGGCGATCGCGTCTGCGGAGACGAGCGAATCCCCGGCGCGTAGCGAGATGGCATGGACGCCCGCCGCCGTGCGGCCCATCGAGCGTGCGTCCGACTCATTGAAGCGAATCGCCATACCCTTCTTCGTGACGAGGATCATGTGGTGATCGCCGCTCGTCACGCGCACCCAGCGCAATTCGTCCCCTTCGTCGAGGCCGAGGGCGATCAGGCCGGAGGAGCGGACCGAGGCGAACGCCTTCAGTTCCGTCCGCTTGATGCGGCCATTCTTCGTCACCATCGTCAGGAACGCGGACGTCTTGTAGTCGTTGACGGCGAGCAGGGTCGTCACCGTCTCATCTTGCTGGATGTTAATTAGTTGGATGATCGGCGTGCCTTTCGCGGTGCGCGAGGCGTCCGGCAACTCGTGGACTTTGATCTGGAACGTCTTACCTCGGTCGGTGAAGAAGAGCAGCGAGTCCATCGTGCTGCAATGCAAGATGTGCTCGACCTTATCCTCTTCCTTCGGCTTGACGCCCGTGATGCCCCGCCCGCCGCGATGCTGCGTGCGGTAGGTGTCGCCGGGGATGCGCTTGATGTAGCCGGTCTTCGTCAGCGTGACGACGACATCGACATCCGGGATGAGGTCTTCCTCGCTCAGGTCGCCGGATGCCTCGGCGCGGATTTCGGTGCGCCGTTCGTCGCCGTAGCGATCCTTAAGGTCAAGGAGATCCGTCTTGATGATGCCAAGGACGCGCTCCGGCCGGGCGAGGATGTCCTCGTAGTCGCGGATCGCCTTGAGGACTTCCTTGTATTCCTCCTCGATCTTCTTGCGTTCGAGCGCGGCGAGGCGGGCGAGACGCAGATCGAGGATCGCTTGTGCCTGGACCTCGCTCAATTTGAAGTTCGCGCGCAGATTCTTGCGCGCCGTCTCGGTCGTCTGCGACTTGCGGATGGTGGCGATGACCTCGTCCAGGTGGTCGAGGGCGATCTTCAGTCCTTCGAGGATGTGAGCGCGCTCGCGCGCCTTACGCAGCTCGAACTCCGTCCGGCGGCGGATGACGATCTGCCGGTGGTCGATGAACTCCTGCAACGCGCGCTTCAGCGTCAGCGTGTGCGGCTGCGAGCCGTTCTCGACGAGCGCGATCATGTTGACGCCGAAAGTGGTCTGCAGGGCGGTGTGCTTGAAGAGGTTGTTGAGCACCTTCATCGGCTGGGCGTCGCGCTTCAGTTCGATCACCATACGCATACCGGAGCGATCCGACTCGTCGCGCAGGTCGCTGATCCCGTCGAGCTTCCCGTCCTTGACGAGCAGGGCGATCTTCTCGATCAGGGTCGCCTTGTTCACTGCGTAGGGCAGTTCGGTGACGATGATCTGATAGCGGTTCGCGCGCCCTTCTTCGATGTACGCCTTGGAGCGGACGACGACGCGACCATTGCCCGTCGAGTACGCCTGCTTGATCCCCTCGCGGCCGAGGATGATACCGCCGGTCGGGAAGTCCGGCCCCGGCAACCGCTCGATCAGGTCCGTGAGCGTGCACTCCGGATTGTCGATCTGATAAATAATCACATCGCACAGTTCATTGAGGTTGTGCGGCGGGATATTGGTCGCCATGCCGACGGCGATGCCCGTCGAGCCGTTGAGCAGGAGGTTCGGCAGGCGCGCGGGGAGAACCTTCTTCGGTTCCTTCAGTTCGCCGTCGTAGTTGTCCTCGAAATCGACCGTATCCTTCTCGATGTCCTTCAGCAACTCCTCCGCCGCCAGCGTCAGCCGCGCCTCGGTGTAGCGCATCGCGGCGGGCGGATCGCCGTCCACCGAGCCGAAGTTGCCCTGCCCGTCGATCAGCGGGTAGCGCATCGAGAAATCCTGCGCCATGCGCGCCAGCGCGTCATATAAGGCGGTGTCGCTGTGCGGGTGGAAGTTCTTCATCACCTCGCCGACGACACCGGCGCACTTGCGATGCTTGGTGTTCGAGCGCAGGCCCATCTGATGCATCGCGTAGAGGATGCGCCGCTGGACGGGCTTCAGGCCGTCCCGCGCATCCGGCAACGCCCGCGACACGATGACGCTCATCGCGTAATCGCGGTACGAGTTGCGCATTTCGCTATCAATGTTGACGAAGCGGACGATACCCCGCTCATTCCCGTCTACCATGCGTTCCCTCCGGTCACGAAACAGTACTGAGTGCTGAGTGCTGAGTACTGAGACAGCGAGTAGCGCAACCGCTAATGACGGGCCGCGTTCCTTGGCACTCAGTACTCAGTACTCAGTACTTTCTGCGTGTATTGTACCTTAAATTACGAACAACGGAAAGGTGCGTACGTTCGCACCTGAATGGCGCAAAGTACGCACGTTTGTTCTGATTTTATGGGAGGCAACCCCCGGCCCCTTGTCGATCTGTGAAGGGGTGATGCTCGTAAATTGCTCTGACCTATTCTCTATGCCTCGATATATCGGCATCTTGCTCCCCCTTCCCGCCTCGGGAAGAGAGTTGGGGGGTAGGTAGCGTTTGACACCACCGCTCACTGCGGCGTATTCTCGCCACGCGAACGGATCACGCGGTGGCCGGAGGACGGATCGAGCCGTGTGCCCCGAGGGAGGAACCCCAACGTGGAAAACAATGGCAAGATCAAGGTCGCGATCATCGGCGTCGGCAACTGCGCGTCGTCGCTCGTCCAGGGCGTCGAGTTCTACAAGGAGACGTCGGACGAGGAGCATATCCCCGGCCTGATGCACACCAATCTCGGCGGATACCGCATCCGTGACATCGAGTTCACCGCCGCCTTCGATGTGAACGTCACGAAGGTCGGCAAGGACCTCTCCGAGGCGATCTGGGCCGATCCGAACAACACGATCAAGTTCTCCGATGTGCCGCATCTCGGCGTCCCGGTTCATCGCGGCATGACGCACGACGGCATCGGCAAGTACCTCGCCGACGTAATCACAAAGGCGCCCGGCCCGACCGCCGACATCACCGGCATTCTGAAGAGTACCGGCACGCAAGTCGTCGTCAATTACCTGCCGGTCGGCTCGGAGCAGGCGACGAAGTGGTACGTCGAGCAGGTGCTCAATGCGGGCTGCGCCTTCGTCAACTGCATCCCGGTCTTCATCGCCCGCGAGGATTACTGGCAGAAGCGCTTCATGAACAAGGGATTGCCGATCATCGGCGACGACATTAAATCGCAGGTGGGCGCGACGATCACCCATCGCGTCCTCACCCGCCTCTTCGAGGATCGCGGCGTGCGCATCGACCGTATGTATCAACTGAACTTCGGTGGCAACACCGACTTCCTCAATATGCTGGAGCGCGACCGGCTGGAATCGAAGAAGATTTCCAAGACGAACTCGGTGACGAGCCAGCTGCCCTATGAACTCGCACCGGGCAACGTTCATGTCGGCCCGTCGGACTACGTACCGTGGCTGACCGACCGCAAATGGGCGAACATCCGCATCGAGGGGACGACCTTCGGCGATGTGCCGATCAGCCTCGAACTAAAGCTGGAAGTCTGGGACAGCCCGAACTCGGCGGGCGTGGTCATCGACGCGATCCGATGCGCGCAACTGGCGCTCGACCACGGCTTGAGCGGCGCGCTCACCGCGCCGTCGTCATATTTCATGAAGTCGCCGCCCACGCAAGTGACGGACGATCAGGCGCGGCAGGATACCGAAACGTTTATCCAGACCTACTCCCGCGACGCCGTTCAGGGGAAGAAGGGCGCCAAGGCGGTCCCGGCCGCCAGCAACGACTAGATCGTGACCGCCCCCGCGAACATGGCGCTCTACTGGCTCGTTCGGGGGGCGTCGGCGCTGCTGAGTATCATCCCTGTGCGCCTCTCCTACGCCCTTGCCGGGGCGATCGGGGAGGCGTATTACGTGCTCCGCCCATCGCATTCTCGGTGGGCGGCGTACAACCTCTCTCGGGTATTGAATGAACCGCCGTCATCGCCCGTCGTCAAGAAGGTGGCGCGCCAGTCCTTCGGCAACTATGCGCGCGTGCTCGTTGATTTTCTCCGCCTACCGTATCTCGCACACGCGGAGATCATGGCGCAGGGGAGTGTCTTCGAACTGGACACCCTGGCGCGCGCGGCGGCGTACGACAAGGGATTCATCCTCGTCACCGGCCACATGGGGTCATGGGATCGGGCGGGCGCGCTCCTGACCGGCTACGGCTACAAGGGCGTCTTCCTCGTCGACACGTTCTCACCGCCTGAACTGGATGATTGGGTGACGCGGATGCGGCGGAAGTTCCGCATGGGCGGCATCGCCGTCGGGCGTCCGGGCGCGTTGCGCGAGATGTATCGTGCCTTGCAACGGAAGGAGGTGCTCGTCCTCCTGATCGACGCCCCCGACCCGCGTGGAGTGCCCGTCACTTTCTTCGGCGAGCAGACGCGGTTCCCGGCGGGCGTCGCGCAGTTGGCAATCCGCACCGGCTGTCCCGTTGTAGTGGCGTCACTCTTCCGCCGCCCGGACTTCGTCACATACGACGGTTCCGCCGAGTTGATCCCGCCGGTCGTACCCGGCCCCGATCTCGATGCGGACGTACAAGCGCTCACGCAACGCGTCGTCTCGATCCTGGAGAAGGCCATCGTGGCCCATCCGGCACAATGGTTCATGTTCCGACCGATGTGGCCCACGGAAGTAACAAGTAACAAGTAACAAGTAACAAGTAATAGATGGTGGGTCACGAGTATCACGGAGGCAGGGTAGCCGCATCTCCGTTCTTGCTCCATTCGACTTTTGACTTGTTACTTCCCCCGCGACGGGTACAATAGCGGCGGGGAGCGACGCGCGGGGAGTGTCATGTAGGGAAGACGGTAACGGCCGTGTTGTACCGCTTTTACCGCTTTAGCGAATGGCTTGCCTCGTGGTTGCCGCGCCGCGTCGCATATGCGACCGCGCGGGTGACGGGCGTTGCGATGTTCATCTGCTATCGCAAATTGCGCAGAACGCTCGTCACGAATCAGCGGCGGCTCCTGCCCGGCGCGTCCCGCCGTCTAGTGGCGCACAGCGCGCGCCGGGCGGCGATCGCCGTGGCGAAAAACTATTACGATCTCTTCCGGCTGCCGTCGATGTCGCGGGAGCAGTTGCTCGCATATTTCGATGTGCGCGGCATCGAGCATCTCGCGCAGGTCTATGCGCGCGGCAAAGGGGTGATTATCGTCGCGCCGCACCTCGGCAGCTACAATCTCGTCCCGTCGTACGTGAGTGCCCTCGGGTACGAGACCGTCGCAGTCGTCGAGCATATCCGCGATCCGCGTCTGCACGAATACTTCTTCCGCTTGCGCGCCAATCAGGGCGTCCAGTTGCTGACGACCGGGCCGGAGGATGTACGCAACATCCTGCGGGCGCTGCGCGCTGGCAAGGTCGTGCTTATGCTCGCGGATCGGAATGTCGGCACGAGCAGTGACGCGGTGACCTTCTTCGGCGAGCGGACGCTGCTCCCCGCCGGGCCTGCATTGATCGCCCGGCGGACGGGCGCGGCGCTGCTGCCCGCGTACTCGTACCGGGTCGGCAATACGCGCTCGGTCAGCATTGCCTGGCCGGAAGTGCGGCTGCCGGAAATTATCGGCAGCGTCGAGCAGCGGCGCGCGGCGGACACTCAGGCGGTTGCCGCGCTACTCGAAAAAATGATCCACGAAGCGCCCGACCAGTGGGCGATCCTGCAACCGGTCTGGCCGCGCGCCGAGATTCATCGTGATCCTGAGTTGAGCGAGGCGGCCGGGTGACCGACCGGGCCACGGAGACGCCGCTCGTCGTCCTGCAACGCAATCACGAACTGCTCGTCCGCACCACCGATGCGCGGTGGCCGATGGTGCGCGATGCGCTCCGACCGTTCGCGGAACTGATCCGCCTCGGCGGTGGATACGCAACCTTCCGCCTCACGCCGCTCTCGCTCTGGAATGCCGCCGCTGCCGGGCTCGATGGTCAGGCGGTCGCCTCGGTATTGCGCGACCTTTCCGGCATGGCGCTCCCGCCATCGACCGCCGCCTTCATTCACGAGACCCTTAGTCGGGTTGGCGTGATCCGTCTCGTGGAAACGGACGACAGCCTCTCGCTCGTCAGTAATGATGCGGCGCTGCTCGACACATTGTGCGAGCGCGCCGGCTTTGCGTGGGCAGCGGTCGGTCGTGACGCACATGGCAATGGCGTCACCCCACTCCCCGGCGAGCAGCGCGGGCGGGTCAAACTCGCTTTTGCGGCGCTCGGCTATCCGATCGTCGACAATGTGCCCGTGGCAACCGGGGGCCAGATCGCCTATGCACTCCGGTCGGATGCCCCGCCGCTCCGCGCCTATCAGCGGCAATCAGTCGCGGCATTTTCCCGGTCGGCGACGGGTGGTCTCGTTCTGCTGCCGTGCGGAGCGGGGAAGACGCTGGTCGGCATCGCGGCGGCGGCAAAACTCCAGGCGCGGACGCTCGTGCTCTGTCCGGGGCGGACGAATGTCGCCCAATGGGAGCGCGCCTTCCGCGCCTGGACCGATCTGCCTGCCGAAGCGATTGGTACGTTCGACGGGACGCGGCGCGCGCTCTTCCCCGTGACGATCGCCACCTATCAAGCATTGACCGCACGGGCGCGCGGGGCGGACGTGCCGCGTCACCTCGGGGCGTTCATGGAGACCGACTGGGGCCTCGTCATCTACGACGAGGTCCATATGGTGCCCGCCGACGGCTTCCGGCTCTGTGCGAGCGCGGCGATGCAGGCGCGCCGCCGCCTCGGTCTGACGGCAACCCTCATCCGCGAGGATGGTCGGGAGACGGATGTCTTCGCGCTAATCGGGCCGGTGCTCTTCAATCGCCCCTGGCGCGAGTTGGAGGCGCAGGGATGGATCGCCCCCGCGACCTGCGTGGAGGTGCGCGTGCCGCTCGCCGCCGGATGGCTCGGCCCCGATGCCATCGTCGATGCCCATGCCGCCGCCGTCAATCCGCGCAAGGACGGCGTGGTCGAGGCGCTCCTTGCCCGTCATCGTGGTGCAGCGACGCTCGTGATCGGCGGGCACATCGAGATGCTGGCGCGGCTCGCCCGTCGGCTGCGTGCGCCGCTCATCACGGGCGAGACGCCCGTTGCCGAACGTGACCGGCTCTACACCGCCTTTCGGGAGGGGAGCGCGCGCGTGCTCGTCGTTTCTCGGGTCGCGAATCAGGGGGTCGATCTGCCGGGCGCGACGGTGGCGATCCAGGTTTCCGGTCATTTCGGCTCCCGGCAGGAAGAAGCCCAACGCCTCGGTCGCTTGCTGCGCCCGAACGCGGATGGTGCGTCGAGCGTCTTTTATACGCTGGTCACGACCGGGACGAGCGAGGTCGATTACGCGCGGCACCGCCGCCTCTTCCTCAGCGAACAAGGGTACGACTATCGCGTCGAACGGGTCGCCGGCGCCTGAGTGGCGGAACCGCCGCGCCTGCCGTGCGTCTATTCCATCAATACCGGGTGTTTTGGGCGACGATCTGCTATGATCGTCGCACGCACATTCCCCGTATGGGTTGATCCGGAAGCAAGTGACCTGGCGATCTGTTGATGCGCGGCGATATGCCACCGTTTCGCCGCGCGGTGGGCGTGAGGAGGGACCGGGGATGTCTACAATTGCATCGGTACACGGGCGGAAATACAGGCGGCTACTACCGCGCGCCGCGTCGATCGGCCTGCTCGGCATCATCGCGGTGCTGCTCTCCGCGTGTGTGGAGGTCAATCAGCAAAGTGTCATTAAGACCGATTACTCGGGGACGACGCAAATGCGGGTCGGCATTTCCAAGCAGGCCCTCTTGCTCGTCGGTGGGTTTGCGAGCGGACTGAGCACGCCGGGTGCGGCGGGGGCGCGCACCACGCCCGCCGCGCAACAAGACCCGTTCGCTGACCTGAACAAACAGGTCACGCAGCTTGGTGGCACCTCGAAGCCGTATCAGAACGACAAATTCCAGGGCCTCGATACCTCGTTTACCTTCAAGAACCTGGACGAGATGCAGACACAGATCAATTCCGTGCTCGGCAGCAATAGCGCGCTCAATCAGTCAACTGGCGGGACGAGCGCAGGTACGAGTAGCGGTAGTGGTAGCTCGGACATCCTCCAGATTACCGCGAAGGCGACGGCGAACGGCGTGCGCATCGACGGCAAAGTTGATCCATTGAGCAGCCTGAGTGACACGTCGAGCAGCACGGCCATCCCCGGCCTCGACCCGAAGCTATTCGGCGGCACGGATGGCATCATCCAACTCGCCTTCACCATGCCGGGCAAGATCCTCAATAAGGACGCGCTGGCGAAAGTGGACAAGTCCACCGTATCGTGGAGCTTCAAGACGGGCGATCCGGCAGCAACTATTTTTGTCGAGTCCGATAAGAGCGGCAGTCAGGGTGGCAATCCCGTCGCCGCAGTATCAACGACAGCGGGCGGGAACACGTCTGCTGCCACGACGACAGCCGCCGCGGCGAGTACCGGCTCCACAGCGACGGCTGGGGCCG
Source organism: Thermomicrobiales bacterium (assembly GCA_051002645.1). Taxonomy (GTDB): domain Bacteria; phylum Chloroflexota; class Chloroflexia; order Thermomicrobiales; family JALYUS01; genus JALYUS01. The sequence continues at coordinate 245 of JBPCMC010000074.1, read as the reverse complement.
GCAGAAGCGCTGTCACCGCGACCGCTGCGGCCGGCGGTAACACCGCAGGCGCGGTGAGCAGTGCGACGGCAGCGGCCGGTAATACGTCCGCCACCGCGACCGCTGTCGCCTCCCGGAGTGCCGCCGCCACGTCTACAACGAAAGATAAAGGCGGCAGCAACAAGACAATCTTCATCGTCCTTGCCGTCGCGGCGGTTGTGCTCCTCGGTGGTGGCGGAGGGCTGCTCCTGGCGCGGCGCGGTCGT
>JBPCMC010000073.1:0-5617 GCA_051002645.1 Thermomicrobiales bacterium | reverse complement strand
GTGTAGCCGCTGAAGTCGGCGTAGATCTGGACGGCGTAGCCGTAGATCGCCAGCAGGGTCTCCGGCGCGCTGTGCTGGCCCGGCAGCGCGAAGACGGGATCGACAATGGCCGTCGCGACATTGCTGGCGATCACTACCTTCTTGAACAGGCCGAGGCCGATCAGCCACGCGGCGCGACTCGCCTGCTGCCGGTCCACCGGCTGCGGCCGCCTGAGCTGCGGGATGAACTCCGCCGCGCGCACGATCGGCCCGGCGACGAGATGGGGGAAGAAGGCGAGATAGACGGCGAAATCGAGCAGGGAGGCGGGCTTGATCTTCCCCTTGTAGGTGTCCACCACATAGGTGATCGCCTGGAAGGTGAAGAAAGAGATGCCAACAGGCACAATGATTTCCAGCACCGGCAGGCGCGTGCCGAGCTCGAGGCGACGAAGGAAGGTATTGAGCGAATCGATGAAGAAGCCGTAGTACTTGAAGAGCCCGAGCACGCCGAGATTGAAGGCCACCGCGATGGCCAGCAGGGGCTTGCGGTGGCGATAGCCGGGCGGCTCGATCCAGACGGCGAGCCACTGATTGACGATTGTCGAGCCGATGATCAGGAAGACGAAGCGCCAGTCCCAGAATCCGTAGAAGATGTAGCTTGCGCCGAGGATAAACGGCTTCCAACTGACCCCGCCGCGCTCGCGCAGGAACCAGTAGATCGGGTAGACGAGCATGAAAAAAACAGCGAAGGTGAGCGTCGGAAAGAGCATACCGTCTCCGCTATGGTCCGTACCCCGAAATGCAGAAGGGCATCGATGGCATCGCGCGGATGCAACCGACCGGACGTACACACCCTGGGGCCGATTGCACACGATACAGAGTACGTTTCTTCGCCCGCCGCCGCAAGGTTCCCACCTCGGGACTACCCATCCCCTGCCCCTTCCCGATACTGCCCAAAGGGCGCCCGGAGGGGATTCAATCCGGCTCCCCTCTCCGCTCCGGGGAGGGGTTGGGGGAGGGGCTTGCCCTCGTTACTCGCGCGTACTCTCCTCGTGGATGAGCACGCGCGTCTGCCACGGGCCGAGCGTCGTCACCAATGTTCGGTCGTGGACTTCGATCAGATCGTCCGTGAGCACATCGCGCCACGCGCCGTCGGTCGGCCAGTCGGCGATGGCGTAGCCGCCCCGGTCGTCCGCCGCGCAGTGTGCGACGGTGACGACGCGGTCGCCCCCGTCGTCCCAGCGATGATAGGCGACGACGCGCGCCTCCGCGTCGTCATGGATGATCTCCAATGTCTCGCCGCGCAACGCGGGGTGCTCGCGCCGCAACCGGATCAATTGGCGGTAATGATCGTGCAACCCGGACCCTTCCGGCGTGTCGAGGTGCGACCACGCCAGTTTGTTCGCGCCGATGACGCGGGGCGTCGCCATGCCGAACTCCTCGCCGGCGTAGAGGAGCGGGTAGCCATAGCCGGTGAGGAGCAGCGTGACGGCGAAGTGCGCCCGTCGCAGCGCCTCCTCGCCGTCGATACCCGCCGCGCGGATCGCGTAGAGCAGCCGCTCCTCGTCGTGACTGACGATATAGCGCACGAGATGCTGGGAGGAGGTGAAGCCCGCTCGACGCGGGTCGATTATCTCTATGAGCCCGTCCCAACGCTCGGGGTCGCGCGCCTGCACGGGCTGCCCGGTGAGCGTGCTCATCATCTGATGCGCGAAGTCCGCGAACCACGCCGCGTCCATCGGGCCGCCGTCTTCCACGACAGCGATGTCGAGCGGGATGTGCTCCGCGACACGGATGAAGGGCTTGATCTCGCCCGCCATGTGCGAGACGGTGTCCGCCGCCTCGCGCAGGAGGGCCATATTGTCCAGGATGCGGGTCGCGTCGAAGCGGATGCCGTCTACGCGGTACTCCTGTACCCAGTACTGGAGCGCGCCGAGCATGAAGGCGCGCGCCGGATATTCGTCGCGCTCCTCGTCGTAGAAGTCGTAGTTGAACTTCGGGCCATATTGCAGTTGATCGGTGTTCTCGTGGTGGAACCAATAATCGTGGTCGATGTGCGCCAGCGGGCATTCCGAGCCGGCGTGGTTCGTTACCATGTCGAGGATGACGCGCATACCGTGGCCGTGGCAGGTGTCGATCAGCGCCTTCAGGTCGCCGGGATTACCGTGGGCGTGCTCGGGGGCATAGAAATACTTGGGTAGGTAGCCCCAGTAATCGTCCGCCGCCTCCGTTACCGGCATCAGCTCGATCGCCGTGATGCCCAGGTCGGCGAGGTAGGGGAGTTTCGCAATCACGTCCCTGTAGCGCCCGGCGCCGTCATCGCCCTCGCCGCCGGTGAAGTCGCCGACGTGCAGTTCGTAGAAGATGAGCAAATCGTTGCCGGGGAGCGGCACATCGTCGTGCTGCCAGTCGTACGCCGCTCCCTCGAAGCCGACAGCGCCATCGCGTACGACGATCACGGCGCTATCCTGCTCCTTCTCCGCGCCCTCGGCGCCCGCCGGCGCGATCTCCCGCGCCCACGGGTCGGCGATCTCGCGCCACTCGCCGGGGAAGAACCAGGAGTTCGAGACGACGCGCAGGCGGTAGCGGTGCGTCCCCTCCGGCAGTTCGAGCGTGGCACGGAAGATGTGATCCTCCCCGCGCTCCATCGGGTGCTCGCGCCAGCCGTCCCACGAGCCGGTCAGGATGGCGGCCTCATTATATGGCGCGAGCAGGGCGAAGGTGTGGGACGTTGTCGCGGTAGCGGTCACGCTGCATCCTTATGCCTGGCAACGATGAGACACAGAAAAACCGGGGCGATTGCCCCGGTCGAGCATACATCCAATGACGGATTAGTGCTTAACTTTATCCTTGATGTCGTGCGCCGCTTCCTTCACTTCACCGACAACGCCCTGGCCCTTGCCCTTGGCCTTGTCCATCGTCCCCTCGGCGGCGACCTCGTCGTTGCCCGTCTCGCGACCGTATGTTTCCTTCGCGCCGCCCTTTACCTCGTTGACTTTGCCCTTCAGTTTGTCACCAAGACCACTCATCGTCGTCTCCCTTCGGTAGTGCAAGCCCGCGAACCGAATTGCTCGCCGGCGGGATGAAGTGCCATCCTATCGATACTGTACGCAACCTCCATGCCACGTCGCCGTCCAACGAGTGTACGTACACTAATGCAAGCACTACGGCGCGCGGTGAACATTACGAATCAGTTGACGAACGCCCGGCTATCGTGTATCTCTTTCACTGGACATAACGAACGTGAACGAGAGGGAGTGGGGTTTGATGCGACGACGAGCGATATTGGCGGGCATGGCAGGGACGGCGGGGGCGATTCTGGCGCAGCAGATCCAGGTCCTCGCGCGACCTCTGACGACCGATGACACTACCGGGACAACGCCGCCGCCGCCGCAAGATGCGCCGCCGGACAGTCAACCCGCCGCGCCCGTGACCGTCTCGACCCCGGACCTCGCACCGGCACCGGTGTCGGCGCCCGCGCCGACGAAGCCCGTCGCGACGAAGCCGAATTTGAGCGACCCGAAATACAGCCCCAATGCCTATCCACCTCTGAAGAATATCCTCGATGGACTGCCGAAGTCGGGCGAGTTCGCCCTGACGTCGGACGACCTGAACCTGCGCACGACGCCCTCCTACAACAGCGAGGTCGTCAAAGTGATCCCTGGTGGCAGCCAGATCACCGTCGAGGGCAAGGTGAAGGACGGCTTCTTCCCGATCAACTTCCAGTCCGGCCTTGGCTGGGCGGACAGCAAATTTCTCCAGCGGCTCGGGCCGGAAATCCCGCAACCGATCGGCGTCGGCACGCTCACCGAGAGCACGCCGCTCTACGAAGCGCCGGATCAGAGCGGCAAGCAGGTGACGACCTGGACAGCGGGCATGCAAGTGACCTACTTCGCCGAGGTGGACGGCACACAGTATAAGGGGACGAAGCGCTGGTACAAGGTGCTGACGAACCCGGACCGCTTCGTCCCAACCTGGTCCATCTTCGGTACCCCGACGCCGGGGTTGCAGGAGCCGAGCGCCTTGCCGAAGAGCGGGCCGCTCGCCTGGACGGGCCGCTTGCAGAGCGGCGCGAATGTGCGCATCGGCCCCGGCACGAGCCATCAAGTCGTCAAGACATGGGGTGCAGGGCGGCGCGTCCTCGTCTACGCCGAGGTGGTCGGCGAGACGTACGAGGGCTCGACGAAGTGGTATCAGGTCGCCGCGCCGCCGGAGCAGACGCTCTTCCTCCATTCCAGCTTCGTGACGAAAGAGGCGGATATCATGCGCGTGGACAAGCCGGCATACGCGGGCCGCTGGATCAATGTGGATGTGACGACCCAGGTGATGACGGCGTACTACGGCGCGCAGCCGCTCCTGGTGGCGCAGACGGCGAGCGGCACGGACAAGAACCCGACGGACAAGGGCGCCTATCCGACCTTCTGGCGGCTCGCCTCGCAGCGCATGCAGGGCGATAATCTCTTCGCCGCCGACTACTACAATCTCGACGCCGTCCCCTATATCTCCTATTTCCACCCGAGCGGCGAGGCGATCCACGGCGCATACTGGCACGACAATTTCGGCACGCAACTCTCACACGGCTGCGTGAACACCTCGCTGCCGACCGCCCAGTGGGTGCTCACCTGGGCCCCGCTCGGTACGCAGGTGGTCGTGCATTAAGAGAGATAACCCACCCCCAACCCCTCCCGACACGGGAGGGGAGCACGCGCGAGAGCCGTGACGTTTTGAATTCGCTACAAATCATGACGAGAGTTCCCCCTCCCGTGTCGGGAGGGGGTCAGGGGGTGGGCTAGTCCGCCGCGAAGTCGCCGTCGAGGCCGAAGTCGTGGATGCGCTGCGTGAGGTCGGGCAGTTCGAGGCCGAGGGTGTGGGCGACGGCGACGCGGTCGCCCTCGTGCTGCTTGAGCGCTTCGACGATCAGTTCCCGCTCCACTTCATTGAGTACCTGCGTGAGCGGCGTGCGCTCGCGGACGCGCTGCGTGATGTCGATCAACCGCCCGCCCGCCTGCGGCGCGAACTGGATCTGCTCCGCCGTAATCAACCCACCTTGCGAGAGGACGATGCCGCGCTGGACGGTGTTCTCCAACTCGCGGATGTTGCCGGGCCACGTATGGGTCATCAACCGCTCCATCGCGTCCGGTGAGATGCGCGACATGCGTCCCACCGAGCCGTAGCGGTGCTTGTCGAGGAAGTGCTGGACGAGCAAGGGCAGATCCTCCATATGCTCGCGGAGCGGCGGCACATGGATCGTCAGAACGTGGAGGCGGTAGAAGAGGTCCTCGCGGAAGTTGCCCGCCGCCACCTCGTCCTCCAGCCGCCGATTGGTTGCCGCGACGACGCGCACGTCAACATGGATCGGCACGGTCCCGCCGACGCGATCGAACTCTTTCTCCGTGAGGACACGCAAGAGTTTGGTCTGTGTCGAGAGCGTCAGTTCGCCGATCTCGTCGAGAAAGATCGTCCCCCGGTTTGCCCGCTCGAAACTCCCCTTGTGCTGGTTCAGCGCGCCGGTGAACGAGCCTTTCTCGTGACCGAACAACTCGCTTTCGAGGAGCGATTCGGGCAGCGCGGCGCAGTTCACCTTGACGAGCGGGCCGCGCGCGGAGAGCGAATTCTTGTGCAGGACGTTGGCGATCAA
>JBPCMC010000072.1:0-14689 GCA_051002645.1 Thermomicrobiales bacterium | reverse complement strand
AGTTGCGCGTGACCAATGCCTGCAAGAGTTCTTTCACCTGCCCGTCGCCCTGCCCCGCCGGGACGACATGACCGTCCGCCAGCACGGCGTCCTTGATGTGGATGTGCGTCGAGACATCGGCGAGCAGTGGCCATGCCTCATCCATCGGGCGGACGCCGCACTGGATGAAGTTCGCCGGGTCGAAGGCGGCGCGCAGGTGCGGCGAGCGGATCGTCGTGTGGATATCGGCGCAGCGGGTGGCGATGTCGCCGTAAATCTCCTTCTCGTTCTCGTGCCAGAGCGTGACGCCCGCCTCCTCGGCGAGTTGAGTGAGCATCAGCATCCGGTCCATCACCGCCGTGCGGTACTGCGCGGCATCCTCGCCCGCCGGGATGAAGAAGGAGAAGATGCGGATGCGCGGCGCGTCCAGCATCTCCGCCACAACGAGCGCGCGGCGGAAACGCTGCAAGTGCGCGCCGAAATCATCGGTGACCTTCACCTTGCCGATCGGCGAGCCGATGGCGGAGACGTGCATCCCGCGCTCATCGAGCAGCCCCTTCGCCTGCCGCACCTGATCGTCCGAGAGATCGAGAATGTTCGTCCCCCACGCCGCGCGGAATTCGAGCGCGGGGATACCTTCTTTTTGCATGACATCCAACTGCTCGGCAAGGTCTGCCGCGATCTCATCCCCAAAGGCGCTGAGCGTGAACTGATGGCCCGTCGTCATACGTCTCTGCCTTTCCGAACCATATCAACCGCCATCTGATCTGGATCGCACGGATGCTGCCGCCGCGACGAGGCGACTGAGCACGTCGGGTGGACCCGGCGTGCCGCCGACCACCGCGCCGCCGTGGACATCGCCGTGGAAGTCGCTGCCGACGGTGCTAATCAGGTGGTGGAAGGCGGCGATCTCGGCGAGCGCACCGCGCTCCTCGGGTTTGTATGCGCCGTAGTATGCCTCGATGCCGAGCAGACCGGCGGGGACCATCTCCGCGAGTGTCACTTCCAGATTCAAGACACTGAGGGGGTGGGCGAGCACGGGCACGCCGCCCGCCGCGCGGACAAGTTGTACCGCCTCCACCGGCGTCAGCCGCTGCCGTTCGACGTGCGCGGGGCGGCCACGACCGAGGTAGCGATTGAAGGCGTCGTCCACGCTCGTCGCCGCGCCGACCTCGCTCAGCGCGCGGGCGACATGGGGCCGACCTACCGCGCCGACGCCCGCTTTCGCCTTGACTCGCTCCCACTGCACGGGGATACCGAGCGCATTGAGTTTGGCGACGATTGCCTGCCCGCGCGTGTCCCGACCGTGACGGAACCGGGCTAATTGTGCCTGGAATGTCGTGTCGCTGACCGAGACGAAGTAGCCGAGCAGATGGACTTCGCCCCGCTCGACGGAGCAGGTCAATTCGACGCCGGGGATGAGCGCCATGCCGTGGCGGACAGCCTCAGCGGCGGCTTCCGCGATGCCGTCCGTCGTGTCGTGGTCGGTGAGGGCGAGGACGCGCACACCGCGCGCCGCCGCCATGCCAACAACCTGGGCGGGGAGATAGGTGCCATCCGAGGCCGTGGAGTGGCAATGCAACTCAATCGGAAAGAGTACCGGCGGGAGTTGCCCTGCCTCGTCCATGAGCCCACTCACTCCTTCGTGGCGCGGGGCGGCGCGGACGCCCCCGCGAGACCGTTTACCGCGGTTCGACGATCAATCGCAGCGCCGTGCGGTCCTCATCGTCGATGACGACATCGATGAAGGAGGGCAGACAGATCGCGTTGATGCCCGTCTCCGCGAGGTAATCGCGGGCAATCGCGATCGCCTTAATCGCCTGGTTCACCGCGCCCGCGCCGATTGCCTGGACTTCCGCCCGGCCCGACTCGCGGACGACACCGGCAATCGCACCCGCCACCGCGCTCGGGCGCGAGCGGGCCGATACCTTCAAGATGTCGCTGCGCTTCCCGACCGCCGCAACGTAGGGGATGGCCGCCTCGCCCTCGTCGGGCAGCGGCTCGTTGGCGGGGGGTGCAGATTGCATCACAGAATCCTCCTGATTGGTTGGCGCATCGGGCGAAAAGGTCGCCTCCGATCCGACGCGCAACCCACGCAGTATCCGGTCCATTCTCCTCCTCTATCCTTCCCTGAGATGTGCGCCGCTCGTGCGCCCTTCCGCCGTGCCCCGCTACCGAGGCGCGGCCCACGAGAGGTCCACATCCCACATGTCCCGCCGCCAGATGCCCCGTCCGCGCCGGGTCCGGCGGTCAACCTCGATGATAACGGCATTGAAGGTGATTGGGCCACCCGCCACCTCAAAACGCACCGGCAAGCCGGTCAGGAAGCGGTGGAGAATCGGCGTCACCTCGCTGCCGATGATCGAGTGCTGTGGTCCGACCATGCCGAGGTCGGTGACGAACGCCGTCCCCTGCGGGAGGAGGCGCGCGTCCGCCGTCGGGATGTGGGTGTGCGTGCCGAAGACGGCCGCCACGCGCCCGTCCAGATGCCACCCCATCGCGACTTTCTCGCTGGTCGCCTCGGCATGGAAATCGACCATGACGATCGCGTCGTCTGGCGTCGCCCGCAGGAGATCGTCCGCCGCCCGGAACGGGTCGTCGAGGCTCTCGGTCAAAAAGACGCGCCCCATCAGGCTGACGACGCGCACCTGTGCGCCGCGCACCTCGACATCGACGAAGCCGCGACCGGGCACGCCGGGTGGGTAGTTCTGGGGACGCGCGATGCGCACCTGCTCGTCTTTGAGGACAGTCAGCATCTCGCGTTGCGACCAGGTATGGTTGCCGAGGGTGAGGACATCGATGCCGGCGCGGAAGAGTTCATCCGCCGTCTTCTCGGTCAGGCCCCGCCCGCCCGCTGCGTTCTCGCCATTGGCGATCACGCAGTCAATGGCGTATTCCTCGCGCAATGCCGGGATGAAGCGCGCCGCGCCGCGCCGCCCCGGTTCGCCGAAAATGTCGCCGACGACAAGGAAGCGGAGCGCCGCCGGCCCCGCACCGGGAGGGGATGGGGCCGGCCGCGAGGCCGATGAAACGAAGGCCAGGCCCTCATCAGCGGGCATAATCCACGACCCGCATCTCCCGGATGACGGTCACTTTGATCTGACCCGGATACTCCATCGTCTCCTCGATCTTCTTGACGACATCGCGCGCCAGGCGCGTCGCCGTCAGATCGTCCACGACATCCGGCTTGACCGCGATGCGGACCTCGCGCCCGGCCTGGATCGCGAAGGATCGCTCGACACCGGGGAAAGAGTTGGCAATCGCTTCGAGCGCTTCCAGCCGCTTGATATAGAGGTCCACCATCTCACGCCGCGCGCCGGGGCGCCCGCCGGAGATCGCGTCCGCCGTCGCGACGATGAACGCCTCGACCGTCTCCGGCTGCACCTCGCCGTGATGCGCGGCGATGGCATGGACGATCCGGGAGGATCGGCCAAGCCGCTGGGCAATCTCCGCGCCGATCAGCGCGTGCGGCCCCTCGACCTCGTGATCGACGGCCTTGCCGATGTCATGCAAGAACCCTGCCGTCTTGGCGACGTTGATGTCCGCACCGATCTCGGCGGCGATCCCCGCTGCGATGATCGACGCCTCCAATGAGTGCTGAAGGACGTTCTGGCCGTAACTGGTGCGGAACTTCAGGCGACCCATCAGCCGGATCAACTCCGGGTGGAGGCCCGCGACGCCCGCCTCATAGGCGACGCGCTCGCCCTCCTCCTTGATGACGGTGTCCATCTCCGCCGTGACGCGCTCGGTCACTTCCTCGATGCGCGTGGGGTGGATGCGACCGTCCTGCAGGAGCTTCGCCAGCACCCGCCGCGCCGTCTCACGGCGCACCGGATCGAACGAGGAGACCATGATCGTTTCCGGCGTGTCGTCGATAATCAGGTCCACGCCGAGCGCCTGCTCCAAGGCGCGGATGTTGCGCCCCTCGCGGCCGATAATCCGCCCCTTCATGTCGTCGGACGGCAGCGGTACGGCGGTGACGAGCCCCTCCGCGACGTAATCGGGCGCGCATCGCTGGATGGCGGTGGCGAGGATTTCGCGGGCACGGCGATCCGAATCTTCCTTGACTTCCGCCTCGATCTCGCGCGTCCGCCGGTTGGCGGCATCCCGCACCTCCTCCTCGATGGAGGTGAGTAGGATCGTCCGCGCCTCATCGCGCGTCAGATTCGAGACGCGCTCGAGTTCGGTGATCTGCTTCGCGCGCAACGTCTCCGCCTCGGCGCGGATCGCGCCGACTTCGTGCTCGCGCGTGTCGAGGTCCGCATCCCGCTGTTCGAGTTGCGCGGTCTTGCGGTCGAGCGTCTCTTCCTTCTGCTGGATGCGGCGTTCCTGCCGCTGCGTGTTGGCGCGCTGCTCCTTCAGTTCCCGCTCGATCTCCTCGCGGAGGCGGAGCGCGTCATCTTTGGCGGCGAGCGTCAGTTCCCGCTCTTGCGCCTTCGCTGCTTCGATAATCTTCTCGGCGTCGGCCTGGGCTAGCAGTCGTTCGTCGCGTCCTTTGGTATCCTTGATGCGCGAAGAAACCACCCATGCCGCCGCCGCACCGATGGCGAGCCCAACAAGCAGGCCCACCAGTACTACGACGAATCCCATCTGAAATCATCCCTTCGTGTCCGCTGTGTGTATCGGTCCGCCGGTGCGCACCCGGGACACCTGCATGGAGAAACATTCGTTGGGGCGGTCGCGGACCGAATGGGCGCGAGGCGCGCGTGACGCACATGAGAATGCACGAAAATCCCAGCCATGCCAGGCTTAAAAGCATTTCCATCCGCATCGCGGCCACCCTCTCCCCCTCGGTGAAACCGTTCCACGCAGCATCATACGTTTGGCGACTTTCCAGTGTCAAGGCGAAACTGCGGTTCACGGTCGGAAACCTCACCCCCATCTGCCCAAAGGGCAGATGGGGGTGAGGTTCGTCCTGCGTCCGTCCACACTCATGTTAACGCTGCGGCGTGGCTCTCCCTTCCCGACAGTGTTATCATCCCGAGAAACGGGAGGAAGAGGCACGAATGGCGAGACGAGAAATTCTGCAAATCAACACCCCGGAGGGCGACGCCATCCTGCGCGCGCGGGCACGCAAGATCAGCCGGATGGACGAGGAGACGCTACAACTCGCCCGCGACATGGTCGAGACGGTAGTGGGCGTCGGCGTTGGCCTTGCGGCGCCGCAGGTCGGCGTGCCGCTGCGATTGATTGTCGTGGATATCCCGCCCGGCTCGCTCGACGAGGACGATCCGGGCTTCCAGATGGCGCTCTACAACCCGCAGGTCGTCCGGCGGCGCGGCGGCAAGGAGACGGACGAGGAAGGCTGCCTCTCGCTCCGCAATATGTATGGCCCGGTCGAGCGTGACCTCTCCGTCGTCGTCCGTGCGTACGACATGCAAGATCATGAGGTGCGCATCACCGCCGACGGATTCCTCGCCCGCGTCCTCCAGCACGAGATCGACCACCTCGAAGGGATCATGTTCACCGACCACATGGAGAACCCGGAGCAGCAACTCCGCTATGTGCCGCCGCGCGACCCGAACGCGCCCGATGATGACGAGGACGACGATGATGCGTCGGCGGCTACGTCGCCTGCGGAGCGTGCATCGGTCGCGGAGTAGGAGCGCGCTCCATGGAGCCTGATGCGGCAACCGGATTGCGGACGGCGTTAGTCGCCCAACTCGAACGCGACGGCGCGCTCCATGATGCCGCCGTCCGCGCGGCGATGCGAGCGGTGCCGCGCCATCTCTTCCTGCCGAACGAACCGCTCGAACGCGCCTACGCGAACGATGCGATCGCGACGAAGTTCGCGGACGGCGTCTCGATCTCCAGCGCGTCGCAGCCCGCCATCGTCGCGCTGATGCTCGAACAACTGGCGCTGGCGCCCGGCATGAATGTGTTGGAGATTGGCGCGGGCACCGGCTACAACGCCGCGCTGATGCGGACGCTCGTCGGGCGAGGCGGGCGCATTAGCACAGTGGACATCGACGCGGACATTACGGAGGCCGCACGGGGCCATCTCGCCGCCGCTGGCATCACCGATGTGACGGTCATCACGGCGGACGGCGCGGTCGGATGTGCGCCGCACGCGCCGTACGACCGGATCATCCTCACCGTCAATGCCGGGGACATCGCGCCCGCGTGGGCGGCGCAATTGAAAGCCGGGGGTCTGCTCGTCCTGCCGCTCAGCGTCGGCGCGGCGCAGTTCTCCATCGCCTTCGAGAGGCGGGGCGGCAGGCTGCACAGCCTCTCCATGCAGCCATGCAGCTTCATGCCCCTGCGGGGCAGTATGGGGAGCGACGCAACCGGCAGCCGCGCGATCAGTCCGCGCCCCGGCCTCCGCCTGACGATGACCAACGCCGCCGCGCCCAACGCCGAACGCATCGCCGCACTGCTGGAATCCGCGCCGACACCGCGCATCATTCCGGGCGTGCGGCAGGGCTGGTTTACCGCGCTCGCCTTCGCGCTCTCGGAACCGGACGGACGATTCGTCGCCACGTTCGTGACCTCGGACGACGGTCGCTATGGCTTCGTCGGTCATGCCTACGGTATCTTCGATCTCGTGGCGGGCGGCGGTGCGATCATCCGCCTTGCGGAGGCGATGGACGGCACGGCGGATATGACGACGCTGACCTACGGCAATCCCGTGATTGGCGCATGGCTCGCCGCCGTCTTCAGCCGCTGGGAGCAGCAGGGCGCCCCCCGCCCGCAGGATTGCACGGTCACCGCGTTCCCGGCCGTGGAATCCATCGCGCCGCCAGTAGGCGCATCAGTGATCGCGCTGCCGCATTGGTGGTTGGTGTTCGAGGTGGGGACGGCCTAACCCCCCACTGCTCAGAGGGCACCCGCTTCCCTCAGAGGGAAGGGATGACTCATGGATATTGCCGTGGCCTATTCTCCATATCTCGATCTGTCGGCGACTTGCTCCCCCTTCCCGTGTCGGGAAGGGGGTTGGGGGGTTAGGCCGCCCCCACTTTACAGCATCACCTCACGCGGGTGGATGCGCGACTTCTCTACCGCGACGATTTGGCGGATTTGCTCGACGGCGCTGTCGATTTGGTCGGATTCGTTGACGACGAAGTAATCGAAGAGTTCGCTCGTCGCGATCTCGCGGCTGGCGATGTCGATGCGCCGCCCGAGGGCAGCCGGATCGTCCGTCTTGCGCGAGCGGAGGCGGCGATAGAGCTCGCCCATGTCCGGCGGGAGGAGGAAGATCATCAATGCCTCGGGCGCGAGGTGGCGGATGGTCGCGGCGCCCTGCGGATCGACCTTCACAACGACGTCCTTGCCCTGCCGCAATGCCTGCCGCAACCGCGCCTTCGGCACGCCGTAGAAGTTACCGTAGACGGTGGCGTGCTCGAGGAACTCGCCCTCCTCAACTTCGCGGTTGAAGTCTTCAATGGTATGGAAGTGGTAATGGACGCCATTGATCTCGCCCGGCCGGCGCTCGCGCGTGGTGGCGGTGACGGCGTAGTACGCATCGGGCATCACCTCTCGCATGTGCTCGATAACGGTGTCCTTGCCGACGCCCGACGGGCCCGAGATGACGATGAGAAGCGGGCGTGCCGCCGTGCGGATGGATTCGATCAGGTCGTCCGCCCGCTCGTTCATCCCTTCCTGGTCACCATGCGTCATGCGTCCTCCGCTTCTCTCCGGTCCCTCGGCGCCGCGCGCTCCGGCACGTCCGCCGCGCTTTCTTCCGGCATCCCCGCCGGTGTCCGCCCCTGCCGTCCAACACGCCCGGCGATTGTCTCCGGGCCGAGCGCCGCCGCCAGCACCATCCCGTTATCGAGGTAGAGGAGCGACTTCGTCCGCCGCCCGGAGGTCGCGTCGATCAGCGTCCCCTCGTCCCGCGCTTCCTTCATCACCCGCTTCAGCGGCGCGCTCTCCGGCGCGACGATCGCCACGACCCGATTGATCGCCACGAGATGGCCGAAGCCGACATGCACCAATTCCGTCGCCACTGCACCCGCCTCTCCGCGACACACCGCGCGCGGTGTACACTCATCAGTACGCACGCGACGCCGGAAAGGATGATTCGTGTTCGATGCGCTGACGATGCGCGCCGTCGCCGACGAATTGAATACCGCCATCGTGGGGGGCCGCGTCCAGCGCGTCGGCCTCGCGGACGAGCGCACCCTCGTCGTGGAAATCTTCGCGCACGGCACGCGCCATCAACTGCTGATCAGCGACCATCCACAGGCGGCGCGGCTCCATCTCGTCTCACAGCGCCTCACCGCCGACGCGGAGCGGGTAACACCCTTCCTACTCCTACTCCGCAAACATCTGCGCGGGGGCCGGATCGTCGGCCTCGCACAGCCCGCCTTCGAGCGGACATTGGCGCTGAGTATCGTCAAGGCTCATCCCCCCGTCAAGGAGCGCGACGAGCCGCCGGAGGACGCCGACGAGGAGGGCGACGAGGAGGATGCAGCGTCGCTGCCGCCCGGTTGGACGATCGACGAGACGACGCTGATCGTCGAAGTAATGGGCCGCCACTCGAACGCCATCCTGGTGGACGCGAGCGGCATGATCCTCGACGCGCTGAAGCGGGTGCCGCCCTCGACGAGCCGCGTCCGGCCGATCCTGCCCCATCTCGCATACGCGCCGCCGCCGCCGCAGGAGAAGGCGGACCCGAGTAGCGCGACCGCCGCGCAGTTGCGGCACCTCTGCCTCCTCGCCGGTGAGCGGACGATGCTCGCCTCGATGCTCGTCGGCTCGCTGCGGGGCATCAGCCCGCAGATCGCGCGGGAAATCGCCTATCGCGCCACCGGGCATACGGACGCGCCCGCCACTGATTGCGACCCGGTCACGCTCAGCGGCGCGCTGACGGCACTCATTCGCCCGATGGAGACCGGCGATTGGCAACCCGCCCGCTATCTCCGCGATGGCATGCCAAAAGCGTTCTCGCCCGTGCCGCTCGCATCATTCGCGAACGAACCGGATGTCACCGTGGAGAGTGACCCATCGATCTCCGCGAGTATCACCCGGTTCTTCGCCGAGACCGTGCGCGCCTCGACGCATGGCGAGCGGCGCAACCGCCTCCTGCACAGCATCGCGGACGCTGCGACGCGGATCGACACACGCCTTGCCGCCTTGCGCGGCGAACTGCGGCGCGCTGAGGACGCCGAACTGAACCGGCGCAAGGGCGAGGCAATCTACGCGAACGCCTATGCCATGACGCACGCACAGACCTCGCTCGAAACTGAAGATGGCTTGAAGATCGCGCTTAATCCCATCCTCTCACCCTCCGAGAATGCGCAACGGTACTTCGATGAATACCGGCGGGCGCAGCGGGCGACGGAGGGGCTACCGGAGCGCGTTACCCAGGCGGAGACGGAGCGGGCCTATCTCGGCCAGATGGCGGCGCTCGTCGAGACCGCGACCGCCTTCGACGATCTCGTGACGCTGGAACGCGAATGGCAGGAGTATCACGGCGGCCGGGACGCCGCGACCGGCAAGACGAATGCGAAGCGCAACCCCAAACGTCCGCCCGCCGTCCGCCGCCCCCGCGCGTACCTGACGCCTGCGGGTCATCGCATCCTGATTGGTCGGAGTGGTCCGCAGAATGATCAGTTGACCTTCGGCATGTCGCACCCGGACGATACGTGGCTGCACGCGCGCGGCGTCGGCGGCGCGCACGTCATCGTCCAGTGGAGCCCCGAATTGATGCAGACCGGCAACAATGATGCACGGGTAATCGAGATGGCCGCTCGCCTCGCCGCCTACTACAGCAGCGCGCGGTCGGCGGGTCATGTGGAGGTGGACTACGCTCCCCGGCGGCAGGTGCGCAAGATCGCGGGCGCGGGGCCGGGCATGGTGACCTATCGCGGCGAACGGACGCTGCGCGTCGAGCCGGTTAGCCTGGAGGAGTTGACGCGACAGGACGTTCTGCGCGCGCCGGGTGCGTGAGATGGTGAAGAAAGGCGCGCCGCGTGGTATGGTTTTCCTGAGCACACCGCTCCGTCAGGGTCACGTCGCGCGGGCGCGATGCCGTCGCTCTCGCGTGCCATCGCAATAGCCGAGGCGCCCCATGCCCATCCTGCTCGCCACCAAGATCACCCTCCTCGACATTTTCATAGCGACGATGGTGCTCAAGGTGCTCTTCTTCATCTTCATCTTCTACGTCGCCCGCCTCATCAAGCGTGACGACGATCTGCGCGATGCCGCCGCCGCGCCTGCCCTGCTGCGCGCCGCCCCGCCGACGGAGCGGGTCGCGATCGTCGCCTGCCCGTTCTGCGGCTGCGAGTGCGCGGCGTCCGTGCGCAAGGAAGTGATTGCCGAGGCGACCGTCTACGAACTGATCTGCTGGGAATGCCATGCTGCCCTCCCGGAAACCGCCCTCGTCTCACTCATCGAGCCGACGGAATGGCTCAGACGCTCGGCACGAAACAGCGAACAGGCGAGCAGGCTTAACTAGAGAGATTATCGTAGTGGTGGCGGCGGGCTTTAGCCTGCCGATCCTTGCTGCGGCAGGCTAAAGCCCGCCGCCACCGGCTCGGTGATTCTGCAAAACGCTGTAACCCAGCAAATTGCCGCTCCGTCACATCTTCTTCAGATCGTCAATGAGGTTCTTGGCAGTGCTTAAGGCGATTGTGACCTGGACATCCAGTTTCGTCGGAAAGGGCAGATAGTAGTCGGCCCAGACTCGCAATCGCTTGAGCGAATCTCCCCTTGCACCGATTTTGCTGTATCTCTTATCCCCTGCATGTCTGGGGCTCTGATACGCATCCCACACAGCCTCGTGGGAGCCTTGACGTGATTTATTGGGGTCTTTCGGTATCGCGCCCCACTCGTTCACATACCAGTCGCGCGCAGAACAATATGCCGCATAGTATGCGCGGCTGATCGCGGTACGTTTATATTGCTCTTCGCTTCGTCCCTTGATGTCATTCGCGAGAGTAAGAAAATCTTCCCATGCAAACATCAGATAGGCTCTAAAGCAATTGCCATCTTGTGCTGCATCCCCGGAAGAATGTCGAGCCACCATCCCTCATACAGCCTATCCAATCTTTGTAGCGCATCGTCAACAGGTAAGCCCGTCTGTATGAGGAGAAACAACTGATCGGCACCCGGTTCGTCCGGATCAGAAAAGACCTCCAGTGCGAGTGGCGGATCGCTGCCAAACCGCTCTGCGATGCTACCATACGCATCAATTAAGACGCTCTCGATAAATGGATTACTTCGCAGGAATGAAGAAACGGCGGACGTATCGCGGAAGTCGAAGAGCGTACGCAAGTCCGGTGTTTTCGTTACGCCAGTCATGATTGAAGCCCCCGTCGTCAGCGGATGCAAACTGATCGGCTTCCCATTGCCCTTCTTCGTACCATTCGTGGACTCCTTCGCTTCGGCCATCATTCGCCCTTTCACACTGGTCATCCGCTGAGAGCATCATATCACGCTCAGCGGGCTGATTGCCCCTGAATACGGACATACCGCGACACTTTCAGAGTGAAGCAGACCGCGCCGCCGACCTCGACCTCAACGGGATAGGGCATCGTCATCACGCCCGGTTGGATGGCAGGAATCAGCGGCAGCGACGGGCGGACGCGATGGCGGCAGACGCGGGTGATGATCGCGAAGACGTCCGGGACGAGCGACCCGTCCACCCCGATCATCACCGTCACGCTGCCGATACGTAACAGACCGCCCCGACTGCGGATCACCGTCGCCCGGAAACCATTGCCGGTCAGTTCCCGCAGCAGCGGGGAGAGGTCGGCGCGCTGGACGACCGCGAAGATCAATCGCATGGCGCTCCACCGGAGAGCGGCACAGGCGGTGGTGTCCAGGCCGCGCCCCGATTCGCCGTCCGCCGTGGCGACCGCTTTGGCTTGGGCGCGACGGGATCGGTCGCGTCGCGCGGCAAGAGTGCGTGCGCGAGAATCTCTTCCATCCGCTCGACCTGGATAATTTCCATCGCCTCCCGCACTTCGGCGGGGATGTCCGCGAGGTCTTTCGCGTTGCGCCGCGGCATCAGGAAGGTGCGAATACCGGCGCGATGCGCGGCGAGCATCTTCTCCTTCAGCCCGCCAATCGGCAGGACTTTGCCCCGGAGCGTGATTTCGCCGGTCATCACGAGATCGTGCCGTACCGCGCGGCCCGTGACGGCGGAGATGAGCGCGGTCGCCAGCGTGACGCCCGCCGAGGGCCCGTCCTTCGGCACCGCTCCCTCCGGGACGTGGACGTGGATCGAGCGCGTCTCGAAGAGTGTCTCATCGATGCCGAGCGCGGCGGCGCGCGAGCGGGCATAGGTCATCGCCGCGTGCGCCGACTCCTGCATCACGCTGCCCAGTTGCCCGGTCAGGCGCACATCGCCCTTGCCTGGCACGAGCGCGACCTCGATGGGCAGGAGCGACCCGCCGAACTCGGTGTAGGCGACACCGGTGGCGACACCGACTTCCGCCCGCTCCTCGGCGGCGCCAAACTCGTAACGCGGTATCTCAAGGTAGGTCGGGAGCGCGTCGGGCGTCACGCTGACTTTGCCCTTTTCGCCGCTGACGATCCGCCGTGCGATCCGCCGCCCGAGCGCGCCCAACTCCCGTTCGAGGTTGCGCACCCCCGCCTCGCGTGTGTATTCGTGGATCAGGCGGCGGACGGCGGCGTCCGTGATCGCGACCTGCTTCGCGGTCAGGCCGTGACTTTCCAGCATTTTCGGTAGCAGGAAGCCGCGCGCGATATGCGTCTTCTCGACATCCGTGTAGCCGGAAATCTCGATCACCTCCATGCGGTCGCGCAATGCAGGCGGGATCGGATCGAGCAGATTCGCGGTCGTGATGAAGAGCACGCGCGAGAGGTCGACCGGCACTTCCATGTAATGATCGGCGAAGGCGCGGTTCTGCTCCGGGTCGAGCACTTCGAGCATCGCAGAGGCGGGATCGCCGCGAATGATGTCCGTGCCGATCTTGTCCACCTCGTCAAGCACGAAGACCGGGTTGCGACTGCCTGCGTCGCAGAGCGCTTTGACGATCCGGCCGGGCAGCGCGCCGACGTAGGTGCGCCGGTGGCCGCGAATCTCCGCCTCGTCCCGCACGCCGCCGAGCGAGACGCGCACGTAATTCCTGCCGAGCGCGCGGGCGATGGACTTGCCGAGGCTCGTCTTGCCGACGCCCGGCGGCCCGACGAAGCAGAGGATCGGCGTCTTCATCTTCTCGCCTGCCAGCGAGCGGACAGCGATAAAGTCGAGGATGCGCTCCTTGACTTTCTCCAGGCCGTAGTGATCCTCGTTCAACACGGTGGCTGCGTGATCGAGATCTACGTTATCCTCGGTCTCCACGCCCCACGGCACCGCGAGCAGCCAATCGATGTAGGTGCGCAGCAGACCGACCTCCGGGCTCTGCGGGTGCTGGTTCTCGAGGCGGTCCACCTGCTGAAGCGCCTTCACGCGCACTTCCTCGGGCATGTTGGCGGAGGCAATGCGCTCCCGGAGATCGTCGGCGAGGAACTCCTCGCCGCCCTCGCCCAATTCGCGGCGGATGGCGCGCAACTCCTCGCGCAAGTAATACTCGCGCTGGGAGCGGTCGAGGCTGGCCTGCGCCTCCGATTCGATCTTCGTGCGTAGATCGAGCACATCCAGTTTCTCCGCCAGCATCGTATGGACGCGACCGAGCCGGTTGAGCGGATCGAGCACGTCGATGATCTGCTGGCGCTGCGCGGGGGTGTACTCCGGCGAGGAGGCGACCATGTCCGCTAAGCGGCCCGGCTCGTCGATGGAGCGCACCATCTCGATCACTTCTTCGGGGATATTGGGCAGGAGCGCGATGTAGCGCTCGACGAGCGCAATCACGGCGCTCACCATCGCCTCGCCATCGACCGTGCGCGTCTCGATATCCGGCTGCTCCCGTACCCAGGCGAGAATATAAGGGCGCTCGCGGACGAAACTCTCCACCACGCCGCGCGCGACGCCCTGCACGAGGTATTGCGGCTGACCGTAGCGACGGATCGGGTGCAGCAACTCCGCGATCACCCCGACCATCGCGCGGGGGGAGCCGCCCCGACCGGGCGATGCGGCGGCGTCCGCCTCCGCTAGTAGCGGATCGTCGCCCATCACCAGCCGGTCGATCCACTCGGTCGGCGGCTCCGGCACGTGTTGCTCGACGAGGATCAGGATGCGCCGGTCGCGCTCGAAGGCGCGCGAGACCGCCGCTTCCGCCCGCTCATCGAGGAGCATGAGCGGCGCGGAGATGTGCGGCAGCACCACCGCCTCCGGCACGAGCACGACGGGCAGGGTGATCGCGGGGCCGGCATTCGGGTCGGGGGCAGTCGTTGCACGCGTCGTTCGCGATCGGCCGGTCCGCCGTTGCATGAGATCCCTTTCGAGTAGCCGGTAGTCAGTAGTAAGTCGTCAGTCGTCAGTCGTCAGTCGTCAGTTGAATGTGACAGGCGCTCTGCTTGCTACTTGCTACTTGCTACTTCCCTAACCGCTCATCTGCGCGATGAGATAGGCGTAAATATTGCCGATGCGTTGCGGCGTCAGGTTCTGGTTCGGATCGTCCTTGAAGCTCGCGTGGGGGGCGGCGTTCTCAAACGCGGTGACGAACTTATCCGTGGTATCCATCTGCTTCTTGACGATCGCACCGTCGTTACCGATCAACGCGGTCTGGCTCGGGTCGCTCACGACACCGCCAGTGCCATGGCAGACCTGGCAACTGCGCACGTAGATATTCTGCCCGGTCGTTGCATTGCCGGCCGGTGTTTCCGCCAGTTTGAACGCGCTCGTAGAGACCTGCGCGGC